>JAYWAX010000287.1:0-5640 GCA_043782125.1 Acetobacteraceae bacterium
AGGGCGCATGCCGCTGACGATCGCAGCCACTCTCGCAATGGTGTACCGCTTCCGATGGCCCGCTCGGGGGCGTGCCATGACGGGGACGGGACCTCGCGACCGGTCAATCGTTCGGCCGGTTGGTATGAATCCGCGATCCCGATATCGGGATCGGCGTCACGGCGGAGGGACTTCCGCGTCCAGATCGAACGCCGCGCGCATCAGCGTCCGCGTGTACTCCTGCTGCGGCGCTTCAAAAATCTGGTCTGCCGGGCCTTCCTCCACGATCTTACCGTGGCGCAGCACCACCACGCGATGCGCCAGTGCGCGCACCACCTTCAGGTCGTGGCTGATGAACAAATACGCGAGATCGTGCCGATCACGCAACGTCCGCAGCAGTGCCACAATTTGCGCCTGCACCGACATGTCCAGCGCGCTGGTTGGCTCGTCCAACACGATCAAGGCGGGTTTCAACACCAACGCGCGCGCGATGGCGATGCGCTGGCGCTGCCCGCCGCTGAATTCGTGCGGGTAACGTTCCATCGAGTCCGCTGGCAGCCCAACTTCCTCCAACACTTCCATCACACGGCGGGCGCGATCCGTGGGCACCAAGGAGGGTTCGTGGACGTCCAGACCCTCCGCCACGATGTCGCCGACGGTCATGCGCGGGGACAGACTGCCAAACGGGTCCTGAAACACGATCTGCATCCGCGCCCGCATTTTCCGCAGCGCGCGGCGTCCGAGAGTCACGAGATTCTCGCCCGCGAAGACGATCCGTCCCTCGACCGGTTCCAGGCGGAGCGCGGCCAAAGCGAGTGTCGTTTTACCCGATCCGGATTCTCCCACCAGGCCCAGTGTTTCGCCCGCGTGAATGGTCAGCGACACGCCATCGACCGCGCGCACGACGGCGGCGACGCGGCGAAACAGGCCGCGGCGGACGGGGAAATGGACTTTTGCGTTGTCGATTTGCATCAACACGGGCGCGCCGGCGGCCAAAGGGTCCGGCGACCCTCGGGGCACCGCGTCCAGTAACGACCGCGTGTAGGGGTGGGCGGGCGCGCCGAACACGGACCTGACCGGGCCCGCTTCCACGACCTCGCCACCCTTCATGACGCAGACTTTATCGGCATAGCGCCGGACGATGCGCAGATCGTGGGTGATCAGCAGCAAGGCGAGGCCGCGGCTGGCCTTCAACCCAGCAAGTAAATTCAGAATATGGGATTGGATGGTGACATCCAGCGCGGTTGTGGGCTCATCGGCGATCAGCAGCGCGGGGTCGTTGGCGAGCGCCATGGCGATCATGACGCGTTGGCGCTGGCCGCCCGAAAGTTGATGCGGGAAGGCATCGAGACGCGTGGCCGCGTCGGGAAACCCGGCCTCGGCGAGCACGGCGACGACACGGGCTCGGACGGCGTCGCGCGGCTGTTCCCGATGCAAGGTAATGGCCTCCGCCACCTGGCGGCCGATGCGGTGCAGCGGGTTCAGGCTGGTCATCGGTTCTTGAAACACCATGCCCGCGAGACCGCCGCGCGCGTTGTGCAGAACATCCGGCGGCGCGCCGATCATGCTCTGGCCGTCCAGGCGGATCGTTCCGCCCGGGTTCGTCCCGCCCCTGGGCAGCAAACGCAGCAAGGACAGCGCGGTCAGGGATTTGCCCGAGCCGGACTCGCCGACCAGGGCCAAGGCCTCGCCGCGATCGAGGGTGAAGGAGATGTCGGTCACGACGCGTTTCGGGCCGAAGGCGACGGACAGGTTTTCGACCTCGACCAGGCTCATGCGGTGGGGAGCCGGCGCGGGTCGAAGGCGTCGCGGACGGCCTCGCCGATGAAGATCAACAGGGTCAGGACGCCGCCGAGTACGCAGAAGGCGGTGATGGCGAGCCAGGGCGCTTGCAAATTCGATTTCGCCTGCGCGACGAGTTCGCCAAGGGAGGGCGAGCCGGGCGGCAGGCCGAAGCCGAGGAAATCGAGGGTGGAGAGAAGTGTTACCGAGCCCGACAGCAGGAATGGGACAAAGGTCAGGGTCGCGACCATGGCGTTGGGCAAAATATGGCGCCACATGACCACGATGTCGGCGACGCCAAGCGCCTTGGCCGCGCGGACATATTCGAGGTTGCGGCCGCGCAGGAACTCGGCACGCACGACTCCCGTCAGGTTCATCCAGCGGAACAGCAACAGAAATATAAGAAGCACCCAGAAGCCGGGAGTAATGAGGCTGCCGAGAATGATGAGAAGATAAAGCTCCGGCATTCCGCTCCATATTTCGATGAACCGCTGAAACAATAAATCGGTCAGTCCGCCATAAAACCCCTGCAACGCGCCCGCGATCACGCCGACGACGGAGGTCAGGGCGGTCAGGGTGAAGCCGAACAGCACCGAGAGGCGGAAACCGTAGATCACGCGGGCCAGCACGTCGCGCGCCTGATCGTCGGTACCCAGGGGATTGCGGAGCGACGGGCGGGCGGGCGAGGGGACGCCAAGGTCTTTGACGGATGACGCGTAGGCGTAGGGCAGCGGCGGCCAGAGCATCCAGCCCTTGGCGGCGATGGATTTTCGAAGATCGGGGTCGGTATAATCGGCATCGGTCGGCAGGAAATCTGGGCCGAAGGCGTCGCCGCTATAATCTTTGAGGACCGGGACATACCAGGCGTTGTCGTAGCGGATCAGCAGCGGCCGGTCGTTGGCGATGAACTCGGCGAACATCGACAGGCCGAACAGGACCAGGAACACCCACAAAGACCAGGACCCGCGGCGGTTGGCGCGGAAGGTGGCGAGGCGGCGGCGTGTCGCGTGGGAGAGGGTCATACGGGGGACCCGAGGCCGTCGCTGTAAGTCACGGCTGGCGGAACGATTGCCTCTTGGCGGGTCCTCTTCCCCCCGTCATGGCCCGACTCGATCGGGCCATCGGGTGCGGCACGGCGATTGGACGGGAATCCCTTCCCGCGGCCAATCGTGCCCGCGGCCGCGATGGTGTGCCGCCCCCGATGGGCCGCTCGGGGGCGTGCCATGACGTGGAGAGGACGTCGCGATGGGTCAATCGTTCGGACGACCGGTATAAGCGCGCGGATCAATGCCGGGCCTCGAAGTCGATACGGGGATCGACGACGGTGTACATCAAATCGCCGACGATCTGCATGACCAGGCCGAGCAGCGTGAAAATATACAGCGTTCCGAACATCACCGGATAATCGCGCTGGATCGCGGCCTGAAAGCCAAGCAGGCCCAGTCCGTCGAGGGAAAACACGATCTCTACCAGCAACGCGGAGGTGAACAGGATACTGACAAACGCCTGCGGAAAGCCGGCGACAATCAGAAGCATCGCATTACGAAAAATATGCCCGTAGAGGACGCGCGTGTCGCTGGCGCCCTTGGCGCGGGCGGTGACGGTGTATTGTTTACCGATTTCTTCCATGAAGCAGTTCTTTGTCAGCATGGTCAGGCTGGCAAAGCCGCCCGCGACCATGGCGATCGTTGGCAGCACCATGTGCCAGGCGTAATCGGTCGCCCGCGCCACGAAGGGCCAGGCGTCCGCGCCCTCTGACGTCATGCCGCTGAGTGGAAAAATTCGCAGAAAACTGCCGCCCGCGAACAGCACGACCAGCATGATCGCCAGCAGGAAACCCGGCAGCGCGTAGCCGATCAGGATCGCGGCGCTGCTGGCCAGGTCGAAGCGGCTGCCGTCGCGCACGGCTTTGTGGATGCCAAGCGGGATCGATACAATATAGATCAGAAACGTGGACCAGAGGCCCAGCGAAAGCGACACTGGCAATTTATCCGCCATCAGACCGACCACCGATTTATCGCGAAAGAAACTCCGCCCGAAATCGAACCGCAGATACCCCGAAACCATGTCCGCGAACCGTGTCAGCGGCGGTTTGTCGAAGCCGAACATCGCCTTGATGTCCGCCACGACCTGCGGGTCCAGTCCTTGGGAGCCTCGGTACGACCCCGCCGCCGCGCTTTCCGTCGCCGCCGAACCGAGGCGCGTGGATGCGCCGCCTTTGCCCTTCAGTTCGGCGATCATTTGTTCCACCGGTCCGCCCGGGGCGAATTGGATGATCGCGAAATTGATCGCGACGATGCCGAACAGGGTTGGGATGACCAGCAGCAAACGCCGCAGCAGATAAGCGGCCATGCTATTTCCGGGCCTCGGCGATACGGGCGGCTTTTTGTTCGTCGACCCACCAGGTGTCGAAATTCACCCCTTCGCGCAATGGTTTGCCGGCATCGCCGAAACGATCCCAGTGCGCGATATGGAAGGCGCCGCCGTGCCAATTGGGCACCAGGTACCAGTTCCACAACAGAACCCGGTCCAAGGCGCGCGCTGCGTCGCGCAACGGTTCGCGCGCATCGGCAGCGACGATCTTCTCGATCAGCGCATCGATCGTCTTGTCGCAGACGCCGCTGACATTGTTGCCGCCCTTGGCGTCGCGCGCCGCGCAGGACCAATAATCCCGCAATTCGTTGCCAGGCAGTTCGCTGGTGGCATAGCTGGTCATGACCATGTCGAAATCGTACTCGTCGGTCAGCCGCTGATATTGCGCGGGATCGACGCTGCGCACTTTCGCGTCCAGGCCAAGCTTCAGCAGGCTTTGGACATAAGGCAGCGCGATCCGCTCGAAACTCGGGTCGTAGGTGAGGATGGTGAAGCTCATTTGCCGGTCGTTGGCATCGACCAGCTTGCGGTCTTTGATCTTCCAACCGGCTTCGCGCAGCAGGTCCAGCGCTTGTTTCAACTGTTCGCGGTTGGTGCCGGACCCGTCGGTGACGGGCGCTGCGAAGGGGCGGGTGAACAGCGCCGCTGGCAGGGTCGCGCGGTGCGGTTCCAGCAGCGCCAGTTCGGCGGGCGAGGGCAGGCCGGAGGATGCGTTGTCGGTATTGGTGAAATAGCTCTGCGTGCGCGTGTAGGCGGAATAGAACAGGTTTTTGTTGGTCCACTCGAAATCGAAAGCCAGCCCGATGGCCTGGCGCACGCGCGGGTCGGCGAACACCGCGCGGCGTGTGTTCATGGCCCAACCTTGCATGCCCTGCGGCAGTTGGTGATGAAAGTCGCGGCGGAGCACCAGGCCCGACTTCACAGCGGGAAAATCGTAGGCGGAAGCCCAGTTTTTAGAGATATTTTCGCTGCGAATGTCGGCTTTACCGGCTTTGAAGGCCTCCATCGCGACGGTCGAATCCCGAAAATATTCGACGCGGACGCGATCGAAATTTTTGGTGCCGATGCCCGTCGGCATGTTCGCCGCCCACCATTTCGGGTCGCGGCTGTAAACGACGGAGCGGCCGAGTTCGAAGGCGCTGACACGGTAAGGGCCGGACCCGACGGGCGCTTCGTTCAGTGGTTTCGAAAAATCCCGCGTTTCGAAAAAATGTTTGGGCAACACGGGCAGGCCGCCGACCATCAGCGGCAGCTCGCGATTTTGGTTGGTGTTGAAGTTGAAACGCACGCGGCGCGGGCCTTCGACCACGACGTCCTTCACATCGGCGTACTGGATGCGGAACGACGGCCGTCCTTTTTCGATCAGACTGCGAAATGTCCAGGCCACGTCCTCGGCCGTCACCGGCGTGCCGTCGGAGAATTTCGCCTCCGCGCGCAGGGTAAAGGCGGTCCACATTTTATCGGCGGGCACCTCGATCGATTCGGCGAGGTGTCCGTAACCGGTGG
>JAYWAX010000288.1:0-5632 GCA_043782125.1 Acetobacteraceae bacterium
GCGCGGGGCCGCTCCACCTTCATGGTCGAAATGACCGAAACGGCCGCGATCCTGAACCAGGCTGGGCCTCGTTCCCTGGTCGTGGTCGACGAAATCGGCCGGGGCACCGCCACCACCGACGGGCTCGCCATCGCCTGGGCCGTCCTGGAAGCGCTGCACTCCAATATTCGCTGCCGTGCTGTTTTCGCCACGCATTTCCACGAACTCGCCGAACTGGCGGAGCGTATGCCGCGCATCAGACCACACACAATGCGCGTAAAAGAGTGGCGCGGCACCGTGGTTTTTCTGCACGAAGTCGCGGAAGGCGCGGCCGGACGGTCCTGGGGAGTCCACGTGGCGGAACTCGCGGGGGTGCCAAAACCGGTGGTGCGGCGCGCGGCGGCCATCCTGAACGCGCTGGAGAAACAGAATTCTCCGCTGTCCCCCGGCGGTGCTTTGGGCGCATTGCCCTTGTTCGCCGCGGCCGCGAGCCCAGATGAAATGCAGGCCGCGCCCCCGCCCGAAGACGAATTACGACATGCATTGCGCGAAATCGACCCTGACAGGTTGACACCGCGGGACGCGTTGGATGCACTGTACCGCCTGAAGGCCTTGCTGCACGCCCCCGCCGGAGACACCGATTGATGGACGCCCGCCAAAACCGATCCGGTTCATGCTGACCCCGATCCCCATGCCGAAGGCGCCAGAGGCGGCCGCGGCTCAGTTATCCGACGCGCTCGCCGCTTTGGCGAAGGAAGAATCACCGATCCCGCGGGAGGCCGCGCTTGGCGCGTTCCGGCGGCATCTGGCGCGCATTCAAACCTATGTCCGGCAGGCGTTCGAACAGGAACAGCTCACGGGATTGCAGGCGGCGCGCCTGTTGGGGGCGCTGGTCGATGGCGTCGTCTCCGGCCTTTACGAACATGCAACGGGGGACTCCGGGCTGACGGCCCCAAACTTTCTGAGTGTGGCGGCGACCGGCGGTTACGGGCGCGGTGTTCTGGCGCCATTCAGCGACATCGATCTGTTGTTCCTGACCGGCGAGGACCCGGATCCGGCAACGCTGCAGACCGTGGAATACATGCTGTACTTCCTCTGGGATCTCGGCTTGAAGGTCGGCCACGCGACACGGTCCATCGAAGATTGCCTGGTGGAGGGCGCGAAGGACACGACGATCCGCACGGCGCTGCTGGACGCGCGCCACGTCACCGGCGACAAGCCGTTGTTCGCCGATTTCCACCGGCGTTTCCGGACCGCCTGCAAAGACGCGGGCGTCGCCGATTACGTGGCGGCAAAGCAAGGCGAGCGCGCCGTGCGCCATCGCCGCTATGGCGACAGCCCCTTCATGGTGGAACCGAACGTCAAGGAAGGCCGTGGCGGATTACGGGATATCCAGACTTTATATTGGATCGCCCGTTACGTTTTCGACACGCAGACCATGGGCGAGCTTGCCGATCTCGGCGGCATCCTGACTCAACAGGAAGCCCGTCATGGCCGCCGCGCCTGGGAATTCCTTTGGACCGTGCGATTCCATCTGCACTACGTCGCCGGGCGCGCGGAAGAACGTTTGACATTCGATCTGCAACCGGTCGTCGGCGCACGCATGGGATACACGCGGCACGGCAAGCAGGATGGGGTGGAGCGGTTCATGCGCCACTACTTCCTCAATGCGCGCGACATCGCGCGGCTGACACGCATTCTGGAACCCGCGATCTTGCGCGCGGCTCTTGGCCCGCCCGCGATTGAGGCGGAAACCGATAAGGCACTGCTGGACGAAGGGTTTGTCCTCGCCGAAGGCAAGCTGTTGCCGTTGGCGGGCCGCGATTTCGATACCGATCCAATCCAGATGTTGCGCGTTCTGAAAATGGCGCGGGACCGGAACCTGGAGTTGCATCCGCTGACCATTCGTTCGTTCATTCAGAACGAACGCCGCGCGGTATCGTTGCGCGACGACCCGCGGGCGGCGACTTTGTTCATGGATTTGCTGTGCGGCAAACCGGCGGAAAAGCGACGCCCAGGGGACCGTCCCGGGGAACGCCCGCCGACCAACCATCCAGATGGCGCCAAATGGTTGACGATTCTGAACGAGACAGGATTCTTCGGCCGGTATATGCCCGACTGGGGCCGCATTGTCGGCCAGATGCAATTCGACACCTATCACATCTTCACCGTCGACGAACACACGATCGAAGCGGTCAAGGTGCTCAACGCCATGGAACGAGGCGAATTATCCGAGATCGCCCCGGTCGCGTCGGAACTGATCGAGCAGATTGAATCCCGCCGCGCATTGTACATGGCGATGATCATGCACGATATCTGCAAGGGCCGCGGCGGCGATCATTCCGAACTCGGCGCGGACCTGGCGCTGGAAGTATGCCCGGCACTTGGCATGACGGCGGAAGAAACCGAAACGGTTTCATGGCTTGTGCTGCATCACCTGCTGTTCACCACAACGGCGTTCAAGCGCGACATCGACGACCCCAAAACAATCCTGGACCTGGCCGAGACCATTCAATCGCCGGAACGGTTGCGGTTGCTGCTGATTCTGACCGTCGCCGATATGCGGGCCGTGTCGCCGAAAGTCTGGAACGGCTGGAAGGCGACGCTTCTGCGCGACCTGTACGCCCGCGTGGCCGAAGTTCTGGCGGGCGGCTTGTCAACCACCGAACGCGACGTGCGGGTACAGCGGGCGAAGCAGGCCACGCGCGACCTGCTGCCAGGCTGGCCGGACGCAGACAAAACCTGGTTCTCCGACCTTGGTTATCCGGGATATTGGCTGTCGTTCGACCCGGAAACACATGCGCGGCACGCGCGATTGCTGCGCGACGCGGAACAGCGGCAATCGCCATTAACGGTGGACACGCAGCCTCTGCCTGCCCGCGCCGTCACGGAAGTCACGGTTTACGCGGCGGATCATCCCGGCCTGTTCAGCAAAATCTCCGGCGCGTTGGCCGTGGCCGGCGCCTCGATCGTCGATGCGCGCATCCATACCATGACCAACGGCATGGCGCTGGATACGTTCTGGATCCAGGACGCCGCGGGCGGAACTTTCGAACAGCCGCACCGGTTGGCGAAACTCTCCGCGCTGATCGAGCAGGCTTTGTCCGGGCGGCTGCGCCTGACGCTGGAAATCCGAAAATTATCGCTCGATACCTATGGCAAGCGCATGCGCGCCATCCATGCCCCGCCCAGAGTCGTTGTGGACAATCACGCGTCGAACACGCACACGATTCTGGAGGTCAACGGACGCGACAGGCCAGGACTTCTGCACGATGTCACGGCCGCGATCAGCGAGCAGGGGGTGCAGATCGCGTCGGCGCATGTTACGACTTATGGCGTGCGGGCGGTCGATGTTTTCTATGTGAAGGACGTCTTCGGCCTGAAGGTCGAAAACGAACGCAAGCTGGCGGGATTGCGAGAGGCGCTGTTGAAGGCCTTGGCCAGTCCAGACGACGACGCGGCGGTGGTCGCGGCCCTGCCGAGAACAACGCGGCCGCGCGGGGCGGCCGCGGCGGCCTGACAAGGAGACGAACGCATGAACATCGAAATCGAATATTGCGGCATGTGAGGGTACGAGCCACGCGCCCGTGAGGCGCGAGATCGGATCCTTGCAGTCGAAACGGCCGCCCATGTGACACTCCGCCGCTCGGGTGGCGGCGTATTTGAAATCGTCGTGGATGGGCGGTTGAGATATTCCAAGAAGCAAACCGGGGCCTTTCCCACCGCCGAACAGGTTCTGGCGGCGATTCGATAAGCACCCGACCCGCACACGGCACAAGGCGCGGGAAGCGCCTTGTGCCGTGTGCAGTGGCCCAGAGGGCCGGTATCGGACCAACGGCACGAACGCTTGACCGTTCGCTATGCCCTCTCCCCGTCATGGCACGCCCCCGAGCGGGCCATCAGTCGCGGCACCCCCATTGCGAGAGTGGCCACGATCGTCAGCGGCAGTCGCTGTGCAGCTCCCGGCGACCCGATCGATGACGTGAAAGAGATGCTTCGCCAAGAGTCAAACGTTTGGCCAGGTGGTATCAGACCAGGATTTTGCCGTCGTCGGGATCGACCTCAACCTCGATCTCGACTTCCACGTCGTCGTCGAGATCGTTGTCGTCATCGGGTGCATCGGCTTCCTCGACGTCGTCTGCGGCCAGATCGTCCGCGGCTTCCGTCTTTTCCTCGGCCAAAGCGGGCATTGCGCGGCGGCCAAACGCACCGCGATCCGAGGCCACGCGTAAGGGGCGGTACATGCGGGGCTTCGGCGGCGCCTGCACCGCGTGGCATTTGAAACAAATCACGGGGGTGCGGTTCAGATCGTAGAAACGTTCGGCACACGCCTCGCAGGTATATTTAACACCGAATTCCGGCTTGCTCATCGCGCGACCCTCACCCAGCCTTGGTGACGTGAAGTTTATCGGCGCAGGCGCGGGCGAGCGCGTCGTTGCCCGTGGCCTTGCCGTCCTGCGACGCCCATCCGGCCTTCATGACGATATCCGCGCGGGAATAAGACGATTGCTCCGCCTGAAACTTCGCGAGCGTCGCCGGGTTCGGATCGGCGTTGGCCTTGGTCACGCAGTACGGAGTCAGCGCGGCGACAACGGCGGTTCCCGCAGTCTCCTGCGCCTGTTTTTCGGCGGTCGCGGCCGTGATCCATCCCAATTGGGAGAACCCGACGATGGACATGGCAATGGCGCCAGCCGCCGCGCCCCAGAGCCCAGGCTTAAGTCCCGCGGGAATTTCCATGATTTCTACTTTGCGTTCTGGAAGGAGCGATATCCTTCCATCGATTTTTTGTGGCGGCCGATTTCAGCTCGTCCCCAGCGATGGAGACGGGGCCGTTCGCAGTATATGGGATATCCGCGAGGTATAACAGGAACGAGACGAAAATAAAATTTCCAGAGCTGGGCAACCGTCGCGCGATACAGTCATCGCGCTATTTTTGCCTGGACCGATCCCCGGGACGCGCGGCCTTGTAAAACGCCGGCATTTCGACCGAAGGTGTCATTCTCCGGTTTTCAGACCCTCACCCTTCAGATCGCGCGCAACGTCCGGCTGTTGCATCAGCCGATTTATTTTGGTCGCGTAATCCAGAGCCTGATCCGGCAGAAAGGACAATTCGGGGATTCGGCGCAAGGTCAGCACCTGGCCCATTTGCTGGCGCATCCAGGGCGTCGCGCGCCGCAGCGCAGGCAGCAGCGCCGCCACGTCCGTCCGTCCCAAACGGGAGATGAAGGCGGTCGCGTGCTTCAGGTCGGAGCCGATACGAACTTCGCTGACAGTAATATCGGCCACCGCCAGATCGGGATCGCGAAATTCCCGCCGCGCGAAAATCGCCGCCAGAACGTGGCGGATTTCCTCCGCCACACGCAGTTGCCGCTGCGACGGCGCAGCGTCGTGCGTTTTCTTCGGCTTTGGTCTGGCCGCGGACTCCCGGGGCTCCCGGGACTCCTTCCGAGGGTCCTTGCTCAACCGGGGACCATCTCCGTCTCGAAGCACTCGACCACGTCGCCTTCCTGCAGATCGTGGAAGTTGGCGAAGGACAGGCCGCATTCGTAACCGCGCGCGACTTCGCGGACATCGTCCTTGAAGCGCTTAAGCTGCGACAACTCGCCACTGTGGATGACCACATTGTCGCGCAGCACCCGCACGCCGGAGCCGC
>JAYWAX010000289.1:0-2009 GCA_043782125.1 Acetobacteraceae bacterium
GGACGCTACGTCATGGAATTTTGCGTGTCCAGAGGTATTTGTGGGTAACGATCAGGGCTCGATCGGGCCATGACGAGGTGCGGGCGTGCCATGGGTCAATCTTTCGGGCTCCTGGTGTCATACTGGCTGGCCGAACAGTTGACTCTTGCCCCTCCCCGTCACGGCCCGGCCCGATCGGGCCACCGTGCGCCACAGCCTATACGAATAAGCGCTACCCAAGCCGCGCGACGTGCCGTTCGTCGAACCGCGTGCGCACCCGGTGGCCCGATCGAGCCCTGATCGTTACCCACAAATACCTCTGGACACGCAAAATTCCATGACGTAGCGTCCACACCATGGAATCGATCATACCGCCCCCCACGTTGACCAGCGCGGACAGCCTGGCCTGGATCAATACCCGCGTCAGTGAGGATGTCTCGCTGACGCGCCAGCGTCTGGCGAAGGAGGTCTGCCTCCGGCTGGATTTGCGCGACGCGAAGGGCCGGCCGCGTGAGATGGCCTGCCGCAAGCATCTTCTGGTTCTGGAGCGGCGCGGGCGGATCGCGCTGCCGCCAGCCAGGCACAAGCCGCCATCGCCCCGCCCGTTGCCGGTTGAATCGCCAATCTGGCCCGCATTCACCGGAACGCTGGCCGATCTTGGGCCGGTCGCTCTGTGCCCGATTTCCGGGGGAACCCAGGCCAGCCGCGACTGGAACACGATGATGCGGGCGCATCATCCCCAGGGTGACGGCCCGTTGTGTGGCGCGCAAATCCGTCACCTTCTCGTCAGCGAAAAGCACGGAGTACTCGGCGGCCTTTCGGTCTCCGCCGCCGCCTGGCGGTTGCGCGTCCGCGACGCATGGCTCGGCTGGACCGACGCCGGGCGGGCGGAAAAGTTGCAAGGCATTGTCTGTAACAGCCGATTTCTGATCCTGCCCACGGTGCGGGTGAGGCATCTCGCCTCGCATGTTCTGGGACAACTGGCGCGGCGCATCGGACGGGACTGGCGGGACCGTTATGGGTTCTCGCCGTGGCTGATCGAAACCTGCGTCGAACTCCCCCACGCGGGCACCTCGTACCGCGCCGCCAACTGGATCGAACTCGGCCTGACCGCGGGCCGCGGGCGTCAGGATCGGGCCAATAAAAAGGCGATGGATAACGCCCCCGACGGCGCGCCGGTCAAAGCCAAATCCACCCCGAAACGCGTGTTTGTATATCCGCTGAACCCGGCCGCGCTGAAAACCCTCTGCCCCAACCGCCCCGTCACCCCGCCCGGCTGGGTGCATCGCGAGTTCGGCGGTGCCAAACTCGGCGACCACCGGCTGGAGGAACGGCTGCTCGCGCTCGGCGCGGCATTCTTCGCCCGGCCCCAGGCCAATATTCCTCAGGCCTGCGGCTCGACGGCGGCGGCGAAAGCGGCCTATCGCTTCTTCGACAACGATCAGGTCACCATGGACGCTTTGCTTGAACCGCACCACCGGGCCACCATCGAACGCATGCGCCACGAGCCTGTCGTGCTGGTCGCGCAAGATACCACCAGCCTTTGTTACACGACCCATCCTGACATGAAGGGCCTTGGCCCGATCGGCAACAAAGTGAACGGCCCTCAGGGGATCGAGGTGCATTCCGCGCAAGCCTTCACGCCCGCCGGTTTGCCGCTTGGCATTCTCGACATCGAGGCCTGGGCGCGCGATCCCCTGGAATTCGGCAAAAGCAAAGACTGCAACGCCAAACCCGTCGAAGAGAAAGAAAGCTACAAATGGCTGCGCGCGCTCAAACCCATTGGCGAGGCCGCCGCGCGCTGCCCCAACACGCGCCTCGTCACGCTGGCGGATCGTGAAGCCGACGTCTACGAATATCTGCTGGACGCGCGCGACCGCGGGCTCGACACCGTCGTCCGGGCCAAGGAGAAAAGCCGCTCGCTCGACGGCGAGATCGAGAAATTGTTTCCGTATATGCTGGCGCGCCCGATCGGCGGCACGATCGAGTTGACGGTGCCCAGGCACGGCAAGGAGCCAGCACGGGCCGTG
>JAYWAX010000290.1:0-2009 GCA_043782125.1 Acetobacteraceae bacterium
CGATCGGGCCACCGGGTGCGGCACGGCATTCCGCCGTACGGCACGTCGCGCGTCGTAAGAGGGGCAAAAGTGTGGGCAGACTTTCGGGCCCCTGGTATGAGCCGTCGGGCGGGCGGCGGTTCGGCGCGCGGCTCGCGTCTGGCGTCTGGGCGGTGGGCGGTGGGCAAAGCGGTTATCTTTGGGTGCCGCCTTGGTCCGGTCTTCCCGCGACGGATTGGGCCAATGGTTCACCCAGCCGATGCCGGCGTGCCGGCCATGCGCGCGTCACACCCAGGCGTTCCGCCACACCGCCGCGCGCGCGGCCAATGTGCCGCGTTCCTGGAAGCGCCAAGCCGCCGCCACGGCTTTGCCGTGCCGGTGTTCCGGGTCGCGGATCATCCGGCTCAGCGCCGCGTACCAGGCCTCCGCCGTATTCGCGACCAGCGTCCCCGCGTGTCCGTCCGCCAAAGCGGCGCGGTAGGCCTGGGTGCCGGACGCCAGCACGGCGAGCCCCAATGCCGCGTAATCCAGGGTTTTAATGGTGGATTTACAGGCATTGAACGGCGTGTCCGCCAAGGGTGCGAGGCCGATATCCCAGGGCCCCGAGGTCAAAGCCCAGTGGACGAAACCGGGGTAGGAGCGGGCGGCATGGGTACTGGTTGCAAGCCGCCGGATCCAGTCCGGTAATTTCAGGCCCGCGACGAACCCCACCAGATCCAATTGGATGCGATCGCCGAAGACGCGATGGATTTCCTCCAGCGCGGGCAGAATTTCCGCCATGTCGCCGTCATGCGTCGCGGTGCCCATGCACAGGATCCGCACCGGTCCCGGACCGGCCGGCGGGGGGGGCCGGCCGTACCCCCAGATCCGCTCGTCCAGCGCGTTTTCCACGACAACGACCCGGCGCGCGCGCGTTCCGATCCGTGCCGCCAGCGCCGCCGTGGACACCCGGACCACACCGGCGAGATGGATCATCCGCTCCACCACCGCGGCTTTCGCCGTCAGGGCGGCGGCTTCGGGATGATCCGGCGGCACGTTGAGCAGATCGTCGTCGAGATCGTACAATAGCGTCGCGCCGGTGCGCCTGGCGTGCGCGGCCAAAGCCTCCGCCATGGCGGCGGAGGGGATCGCGTAACGCTGCGTCGCGATGACATCGGCGTGGGACCGCATCGCCTCGGCCGGAGAAACAACGGACACGGCGAGACCCGCGCTTGCCTCGGGGTGGTCCAGCGGGCGCAGCATCCGGATCTGCGCGCAGGGGGTGAAGGATCCGTCCGCGAAGGTTTCTGGGATCGCGGCGATCGCGATATGTCCGGCGCTTCGGCGCGGGCCGCTGTTCCGGTTGCGCGGCGGGACGTTGGGGCGCGGCGGGACGTTGGGGCCGGCCGGCGCGACAGCCACGCGATGCGGGATTTCGAACCGGGCGGGACCGCGCAACGCGGTGGCCACCGCGCGGAACACCTCCAAATATGTCTCTGGGTCCATTGCAGGCGGCACGATCCAGGTCATCGGCCGCCCTTCGAGACGCGCGGGAAACGCGCCAAGCGCTGGCGCGACGATCGGCAGGCCCGCCGCGATGGCCGCGGAAAGCGTGTAGCTGTAAGTCTCCGGCCAAGCCGCTGGAAACCAGATCGCATGCGGCCGGATGCGGTTCAGATACGAGGAAAATTCGGCCTCGGGATAGGCGCCGGTGACAACCAGGCGCGCTTGTGCCGCCTTTGGAAACGGTTCCTGGACCGGGCCCACGATGTGAAGTTCCAGCAAAGACGGGTCGGCCGCCATGGCGATAGCGGCCACGAGATGTGCGCCTTTATGCGCCGCCAGCACTCCGATTACCGCGATTCGGAGTTTCCGGGTGGGCCGAGGCGGCCTCCGCATCGGCCAGGGTCCGGCGGTCACGGCCTCGTGTGGCGCCAGCATCGCCCGCTCCGCCAGCCCATACCGCTCCAACCGCGCCAAAACGTCTTCACTGGGCGCGAACACCCGGTCCGCCGCGCGCGACAGCCACGCCCATTTCAGCCGCCACGACA
>JAYWAX010000291.1:0-2005 GCA_043782125.1 Acetobacteraceae bacterium
CCTACATGCGGGAAATCGCCCATGCTGCGGTGGATGCCGGCGCCGATATCGTTGCCGGGCACGGACCGCATTATTCGCTCGCCACGGAAGTCCATCGCGGTAAGCCGGTCTTTTACGGACTGGGGAGCTTTTCGTTTCATACCGGACATGGCGGGCGAGCCCATGGCGACTGGGTCGGCATGATGGTCCGCGCCGACGTCGCCCGCCACGGCCTGTTGGGCGTTCGTTTCCAATTCGTCCGCCATAACGCTGCCAACGAAACGGTACTCTGTGCCCTGGCCGACGAACAACCCGAACTGGAAAACATCGTCCGGCGCAGCGCCGAATACGGCACGAGGCTGGAACCGATCGGCGACGAGGTCGCGGTCGTGTTGGGGGGATAAGGCGCCGGCCCGAGCCCGGAGGAGTCAGGCAGGCCACCATAATCGTTTCATTTCGCGGCGACCCTTTGTTTCCACAAGGACCAGGGACGATCGACCAGCCCGTCATTGGTTTTTAACGCTGCCGCCGCCTCTTTTGCGTTCAGATAGGTTGGCTTTCCAAGTTTCAACGCCTCCGCCGCCGTGCGCGCGTTTACCTCGGTATAAACTGCCCGGTAAACCGCGTGCCGGATCGACTGCCCGGACGCCACCGATCCGTGGCCGCGCATCAGCACCACGTGGTTCGCGCCCAATCCCTGCGCCAACGCCCGGCCCAGAGCGGCATTGCGGATCAGCATGTCGCTGTCCAGACCCGCCGTGCCGCGAATTTCGAACACCGGCGGCCCAGAGCCCAGAAATCCCGCAATATGGTTCATCGGGCGCAAGGGAATGCCGGTATTGGCGAACGGCAGCACGCCCGGCGAGTGGCTGTGTACAATCGACGTCACGTCGGGCCGCAGCTTGTAAATCTCGCCATGAATGAAGCGTTCCAGATACGATGTCCGTCCGTTCGCATTGGCTGGATTGCTGTCCAGATCGTATTCGATCAGATCTGCGGCGGTCACCAGCGCGGGCGCCATGCTGCGCGACAGCAGGTAACGATTGGGGTCCTTATCGTGGCGGACGGACACATGGCCGAAGCCATCGACGACTCCCTGATCGTAAAGAATGCGGTTCGCCGCAACCAGATCCTCGATCAGGCCCGGATCGGCCGGACCCACGGAGTCGAGGGCCATGGCCCGAAACGACGTGGCTGCGAACACGCCCGCCAGCATTCCGCGCCGCCCAAACGCCGTCACGCAACCGCACGAACAATCGGTCATGGCATCCTCCCTTTGATTCCACGCCATTTTGTGAGAACATCGGCGTTCGACGCAACGCCCCTCCAGCCAGGAGGCCAGAAACACAAGGGAGCCAGCCAATGGACGCACTCGATCTTCTTCTGACGCGGGAATCGGCGTTGAAGCTCACTGCGCCTGCGCCAAACGAGGCAGAACTCGACACCATCTTCCAAACCGCCGTGCGCGCGCCCGACCATGGCCGCTTGCGCCCTTGGCGCTTCGTCGTGATCGAAAGCGGCAAACGCGAAGGCTTTGGCGCGTTGATGGCACAATCCCTGCTGCGCAAAGACCCGGGCGCGAGCGCGGAAATGCTGGACCGCGAACGCGCCAAGGCGATGCGCGCACCCACGATTGTCGTCACCGCGGCGCATGTGCAAAAGGGCCACCGCATTCCAGAATTCGAGCAAATCGCCGCCGCCGCCGCCGCCACCCAGAACATGATGCTCGCCGCCCACGCATTGGGCTTTGGCGCGATGTGGAAAACCGGCGATGCCGCTTATGATTCCGGCGTTAAGTCGGCACTTGGATTGCACGAGGACGACGAAATTCTTGGGTTTCTTTACCTTGGCACCAATGCGGGCGGCAGCGCGCCTCACCCGAGGCCCGCCGCGCGCGATCAGGTCTCCGTCTGGGCGGGCTGATCGGGCCCCTAAGGCGACGGCGAAGAATAACCGCTCCGTTTGAGGCACGCGCCGCCACACCCCGTCATGGTCCGCGAAGGCGGACCATCCACGTCTTTTACCA
>JAYWAX010000292.1:0-5614 GCA_043782125.1 Acetobacteraceae bacterium
GGCACGCTTGACATCGTGATCAACAACGCCGGCATTTTGCGTGACCGGGTTCTGGTCAACATGATGGAAGCGGAATGGGACGCGGTGATCGCGGTGCATTTGAAAGGCACCTTCGCACCGTCGCGTCACGCCGCCGCTTACTGGCGTAACAAGTCGAAAGAGATCGACGGCCCCGTTCACGGGCGGATCGTCAACACCTCGTCGGTCTCGGGCATTTACGGCAACACCGGCCAGACCAATTACGGTGCGGCAAAAGCCGGCATCGCCGCGTTCACCGTGATCGCCGCGCGCGAACTGAAACGCTACGGCGTGACCGTGAACGCGATGGCGCCCCAGGCCCTGACCCGGATGACCGAGGGATTGCGCGAACGCAGCGACGACGAGAAAGCCGCCATGCACCCCGGCCGGGTCTCTCCCACGGTGGTATGGCTCGCCAGCCTCGAATCGTCCGAATTCACCGGCCGCGTCGTGGAAGCGGGCAGTGGCCTGCTGGCGATCGCCGAAGGCTGGACTCGCGGCCCGACGGCGGTGCCAGAGGAAGATCCCGCGAAGCTGGGGCCGATCCTGATGGGCATGTTGGCGAAGGCACGGAAAAACACCGGCATGAACGGCCTGCCTTTGGACTGACCGGACATGACCGAACCCTTGTTCGCAGGCCTGAAGGTCATCGATTGCGCAAGCTATGTCGCCGCCCCCGCGGCGGCGACGGTGCTCGCAGATTTCGGGGCCGAGGTCGTCAAAATCGAACCGCCGGGCGAGGGCGATCCCTGGCGCACGCAGTATCGGCGTCCAGGAATGCCGCCTGCGGAGCATAACCATCCGTGGTTGATGGACGATCGCAACAAGCGCGGCCTGGTGCTGGACCTGAAAGCGCCCGCGGGCCGCGCCGTGCTGGAACGCCTGATCGGCCAGGCCGACATCTTCATTACCAACACCCCCCTCCCCGCCCGTGCCCGCCTCGGCATGCGTTACGAGGACTTTTCGCAACAATATCCGCGCCTGATCTATGCCTCTTTGACCGCTTACGGCGAGGAGGGCGACGAAGCGGGCAAGACCGGTTTCGACGCCACGGCGTATTGGGCGCGGTCTGGGCTGATGGACGAAGTACGGCCAGACCATCGATCCATTCCGGCGCGCTCCGTCGCGGGCATGGGCGACCGGCCAACGGCGATGGCGCTGTACGGCGCGATCGTTACCGCGCTGTACCGCCGCGAAAAGACCGGCCTGGGCGGCGAAGTCCGGGCCTCGCTAATGGCCAGCGGCATGTGGGCGAACGCCTACCTCATCCAGGCGCGCCTGTGCGGCACCGCCTTCCCGCCGCGCCCGCCTCGTGAGGAATCGATTTCGGCCACGGGCAATATCTACCGCACCTCCGACGACCGCTGGTTCATGCTGGCTTTGTCCAACGAACGGCAATGGCCCGCGCTCGCCAAAACCATGGGCATGCCGGAGTTGCCAGGCGATCCCCGTTTCGTCGACTCGGAAGCGCGGCGAGTCAATGCGGTCGTGCTGATGCACATCCTGGACGCGGCCTTCGCGCGCAAGCCGCTGGAGGAATGGCGCGCCCTGTTGGACGCGGCCGGGCTGACCTTCGGCGTGGTCGGCACGGTGGGGGAAATCGTGTCCGACCCGCAGGCGCTCGCCACGGGGATTCTGCGGCCTCTGGGCGATACCGGAATGATGACGGTGGACAGCCCCTTCACGCTGACCGGCGTGGACAAAGTGCCGGTCGCACCAGCGCCTGGGTTTGGCGAACACAGCGAGTCCGTGCTGCGCGGCGCGGGATACTCGGACGCGGAGATCGCGGCGCTGCGGGATGCGGGAGTCGTCGCCGGCCCCTGAACGGGAATTCCGGAACCTGAGGATGCGGACGGTCAGTCCGCGTCCGGCCCGCAATCGCGTTCATGCACCGAGGCCAGGTCGAGCACGGTGGTGCTCCGCATGTCCCGGGCCTCTGTCAGGTCATAGCGGCAACCGCGATGCATGACCGCGCGATTGTCCCACAGCACCAGATCGCCCGGCCGCCAGGCGTGGCGGTAAACGAAGGCCGGCTGGGTCGCGTGTTCCTGTAAATCCCGCAGCAGAATCCGCCCGGCGGGCAGCGCCAGGCCGATCGTGCGCCGCGCATGCGCGCCAATATATAAGGTCTTGCGGCCGCTGCCCGGGTGAACCCGCACCAGCGGCCATCGCACCGGCGCCATGGCCTGCCGGATCTCATCCGCCGTCGGCTCCCATCCGAGCGTGCTGCGGGAATGATGGACCCAGTGCTCGGCGAAACGGTCGCCGGTTTCCGTGCGGAGCAGGGGCGGCAAGGCGTCGTAAGCCGCGCGGCAATCGGCGAACTCCGTTTCCCCGCCCGCGGCGGGAACGGTCACCGCGCGCAACATCGAAACCTTCGCGGCGGGGCGTTGATAGGAACTGTCGGAATGCCAGAGCCTTGTGCCCAGAAGCGAAAGAATCCGGCGATGATCGGGATCGATGACATAGCCGTTTTCGTCGAGGTTGGAGAGGTCGATCATGGCCTCGGGAATGCGGCTGTCCGCGCTTTTTACCGCCTTCTTCCGCCCGATGTCGGGCGGCCCGAAATGCGCGGTGAACGCCAGTTGCCCAGCGTCGTCCACGGATTGCGCCGGAAACACCAGCACGGCGTAACGGTCGATTGCCTGTTCGAACAGGCTGACCGCCGCCGCGTCGATCGCCTGGCGCATTTCGAAATTTCCAACCTGGGCCACGAAATGGGGATGCAGAGGCTCGAACGATGGCGGCATGAAAGTCGCACTCCCGGCGGGACCGGCGGACACTGCGGCGGCGGGTCCGCGGGCGCAAGGCGGGCCGGCGCAAGGCGGGCGGGCGTCTGGCGGGCGGGCGTCTGGCGGGGGAGTTGGACGCGAAGGGAAGAAAGCACCGGGGCGTTGCCCCGTCCGGCCCGGTGGGTGCGCGGCGCAGAATCGCGGCGTAACATTGGGCGATCGGGAATTGGCGGGAGGGTTGGACATGCCGGAAACAGATGCGAAGCACGCAGATGCGAAGCACGCAGATGCAAAGCACGGGCCGCTTCAGGGCGTGAGGGTCGTCGCTTGTTCCACCGCGCAAGCGGGCACCGTGCCGTACATGCTGATGGCCGATCTGGGGGCCGAAGTCATCAAAATCGAGGTTCCGGACGGCGGCGACAATTCTCGCGGAACCAGTGTGTTGCCGGGGATGCCCAGTACGTATTTCGAGACAAACAATCGTGGCGTAAAAAGTGTCACCCTGAATTTGAAGACAATCGAAGCGCGCGAAATCCTGAGCCGGCTGGTCGCGACCGCCGATATCTTCGGTCAGAATTTCCGGCCCGGCGCGGCGGAAAAAAACGGTTTTGGATATGAAGACCTTCGAAAAGTAAATCCAAAACTGGTTTATATGTCGATTTCCGGCTATGGCCCCAACGGACCGCACGCCGAACTGCCTGGTACCGACGCAATGGCGCAGGCTCTCGGCGGGATCGCCGAGGCGTATTCGACGCCGGGTCAGCCGTTACGGACAGGTATTGTTTCCGTGGCCGACGAAACCTGCGCGATCCTCGCCTTTGGCGGGGCGTTGGCGGCGTTGACCCATGCACGCGCGACGGGGATCGGACAGAAGGTCGATTGCTCGCTGTTGGGCGGGCAGATCCGGCTGATGGGTTGGACGCTGACGACGGCGATGTGGCGCGACAAAAATCCGGTGACGGGACAGGCGCGCGTGACCGGCACGCCGTCGCGGCCAGGTATCAGCGCCAGCTTCAACGATCGCGACGGCAAGCCGTTGGTGTTTCAATTGAATGGCGGCAAGGCCTGGCGAGAGGCGATGACCGCGCTCGGATTTTATACCGCGCTGGAGCAGGCGGGGTTCGGCGATCTGGGGGTGATCGTTAACTCAGACGAACAACGCACGGCGCTGCTGCGGCTGCTGGATGCTCTGTTCGCGACCGGTGTGCGCGACGGCTGGGTGGCGCGGCTGCGCGCGGCCGACATCGTATCGGCGCCGATTAACACGCTGCTGGAAGCATCGAACGATCCCGACGTACTGGCAAACGGGTATGTGACCGAAGTCGCGTATCCGAAGCACGGCAAAAAGCTGAAAGTCCACGGCTCGCCTTGGCTGTTTTCGGAAACACCCGCGAAAATCGGTGTCGCGCCAGAGCTTGGGGCGGATACTGGCACGGTGCTGGCCGGACTCGGCTATGGCGCCGAGGAAATCGAGGCATTCCGAACCGGGAAAATCATTTGACTTCCGCCAATCTCAGACCACGCAAAATCCGCCTTCCCAGTAATGGATTTGTTCTGTAGGCTTCAGCACAGATACGGTCCGGCGATGCCGATCCCCCGCCCGGACCGGCCGAGCCACGCGCGCGAAACCGCCGTTAAGTTCCACGATCCGCACCATGCGAGGAGCCGGCTACACGATGTTCTCGATTGGACCTGTCGCGCGACATTTGCTTCAGACCGCCGCGGCATCCGCCTGTTTGGTGGCGGCCGGCCTCGCGCCGGTCCTGGCCGCCGATCCTCCGGCGCCAGACCGGTCCGGTGCCGTGTCGATCTTCGGCAATCCCTCGGAAACCATGGCCGCCATGGCTGGGCATCTCGACAAGGAGCCCAATGTTATCGTGCTGATGCTCGAAAAGGTTCCGATCACGCAAGGGGAAATGGCGGACGTGATCCGCGCGATGCCGGTGGGCCTGGCCACGATGGGGATGGAGGAGGTGTCCCGGCGCGCCCTGGACGTCCTGGTTGGCCAGAAGGCGATGTATTTGAACGCGATGAAACTGGGCTTGGACAAAGACCCCTTGGTCGTCCGCCGGATCGCGGTGACGCGAGACCGCGCCCTGGCCGACGCCTGGTTGCTTCAGCAGACAAACGCCGCCGTCACGGACGACGCGCTACGTGCGCGCTATCTTGCCGACATCGCCGGCCGTCCAGGAGCGGCGGAGGTGCGCGCGCGTTTGATTGTGGTGCCCACGGCGGACGAAGCCGAGGCGATCGCCGGGAAACTCCGGGCGGGCGCCGATTTCGCCGAACTGGCGCGGAAACACAGCCAGGATACCAGCGCGCCGAAAGGCGGCGATCTAGGCTACCTGCCCATCGAGTCGGTTGCGCCCGATCTCGGCGCGGCGATGTTTTCGATGGCACCCGGACAGATCAGCGCGTTTCCGGTAGCAACACCGGGCGGTTTCTATTTGCTGCGGATCGAGGGCCGCAGGCAGCGCGCGACTCTCGCCTTCGAGGACGCGAAACCGGCGTTGGAGCGGATTTTGCGCGGCGAAGCGGCGAACCGTATTCTCAGCGACGTCATGGCCAAAATCAAAATGGCAAGGCCGCCCAAATAGGCGGCCTCTGGGACCACGTCCGATCGCGGCCAGCCGGGAGATTTCAATCAGACCGCGAGACGCGCCCGGCGGCGGCGCAGGCCCATAATGCCGGCAGCGCCGATTGCGAGAAGGGCGATCGAGGCGGGTTCCGGCACGCGTGTGATCGCGACGCCATCCAGTAGCGCCAAGGGCGGGCCGCTGTTGGTGCCGCCAGACGCGAGGAAGGACAATGTCACGCTGGTGGCGCTCGCGCTGAAGATCATGCTCTGGGACGCCCACCCGACA
>JAYWAX010000293.1:0-15313 GCA_043782125.1 Acetobacteraceae bacterium
GCGGCGAAATTCTACAATCTGACAAACTGACCGGAAACACGATGGCGGGGCTGCGGCCCCGCCATTCGTTGCTTTCCTGGCCGGCGTTTCCTCTCTGGACCCGTCAGGCTGCTTCCAGGATCATCCGCGCCGCTTTTTCGCCGATCATGATCGACGGTGCGTTGGTATTGCCCGAGGTCAGCGTCGGCATGATCGAGGCATCCGCGACCCGAAGTCTCTCCATGCCATGAACGCGCAATTGGTCGTCCACGACGGCCATGGGATCGCGGCCCATCTTGCAGGTGCCGACGGGATGATAGGTCGTTTCGGCGTTCTTCTTCACCCAATCCAGCATTTCGTCGTCGGACTGGATGTTGACGCCAGGCGCGATCTCGTCGCGCGCGATGTCTTTCATCGATGGCGCGGTCATGATGCGGCGCGCGATTCGCATCGCCTCGATCGTGACTTCCTGGTCCAGACGCGCCGTCATGAAGTTGAACCGGACCGCCGGATGTTTATTTGCCGAATTGGAGGAGATATGGATACTGCCGGTGCTTTCCGACCGCAGAATGTTCACGATCGCGGTAACGCCCGAGTCCTTTGCCAGCTTGAAATTCGCCGTGGACAAAAACGGAATCCACGAAATCGCCGCGTCGGGCGCGTCCAGCCCATTGCGTGTCCGCACATAAGCCCGGATCGGCGAGGCCGGAATCCCCAACAATCCCTTGTTGGTGACAGCGTATCTCAGGGCCTGCCAGACCATGCCAAGTCCCTTGGCCCGATCGTTATAGGTCATGCCAAGCGACGCCGGGATCGTCCATTTCATCCGTGGCGAGTAATGGTCCCGCAGATTTTCGCCCACGCCGTTCAATGCGTGCTTCACCTCGATGCCGAGGCTTTTCAGCAGTTCGGGCTGACCGATGCCCGAAAGTTCCAATAATTGCGGCGAATTGATCGATCCGGCGCTGACGATCACTTCCTTGTTCGCGCGGGCTTCTTTCGTGACGCCGCCGACGGTGTAACGGACGCCCAGGCAGCGTTTGCCTTCAATCAGAAGGCATTCGGTCAGGGCGTTGGCCTGGATGGTCAGGTTGGTTCGGTCTCTGACGGGATCGAGGTAGCAGAACGCCGTACTCATGCGCCGGCCATTGCGGATTGTGGTCTGGGTCATCCCGATCCCATCCTGGCTCGCGCCATTATAGTCTTTGGTATATGGGATTCCGACCTCTCCGGCGGCCTTGATCAAGGCGCCATAAATCGGTCCGTCCTCGATGTTTTCAGTCACTTTCAGGGGGCCGGACCGGCCGCGGTATTCCGCGTCGCCGTCGCCCTGGTAGCTTTCCATGTCCTTAAAGATGGGCAGCACCTCCCGGTAACTCCAGCCGCGATTGCCGAGTTGCGCCCATGTGTCGTAGTCCTGCGATTGTCCGCGAACGAAGACCATGCCGTTGATCGACGAGGAACCCCCCAGCAGTTTGCCGCGCGGGATGGGAATGCGGCGATTGCCGCTGCCTTCGTCGGGTTCGGACGAATAAAGCCAGTTGGCGGCGGGGTTATCGATCAGTTTGGCGAATCCCACCGGCACGCGGGACCAGGGATGGCTTTCCCGGCCTGCTTCCAGAACCAGGACTTTATGACCGGGGTTGGCGCTGAGCCGATTGGCCAGCACCGATCCGGCCGAGCCCGCGCCCACCACGATATAGTCGAATGTTTGAGTTTCCATCTTCATTTTTCCTGATTTACCGCGGCGTTCAATCGACCGCCAGCGGTTTTTTCGCGATTTTCGCGCCGGCCGCTTCCTCGTAAAACCGCAACATGTCGTGAATGTCGCCGTTACGGCCGAAGCGTTCGATCCCCATACGGTAGTTTCGCAGAATTAACGGTGTCAGGGTCAGATGCGCGAATCCATTATTCGCGAGTTCCGCTGCCAATGACACGTCTTTTTCCATCAGCGCCAGGGTGAACCGCTGTTCGAACGTGTCGGCGAAGATGTGGTTCGGGAACGCCGTCATGGTCGCGTTGTTGCGGCCCGACGATTTGTTGATCGTGTCCACCACAACGGCGGGATCGAGCCCGTTGGCGGCGGCGATTGCCACGGCCTCGAACGCCAGCAACCGATTGGCGGCCGACATCATGTTGTTCACCGCCTTCAGTGTGTGGCCCGCGCCAAGCGGCCCGACATGTGCCGTGTTGGGGCTGATCGAGGTCAGCACCGGCGCCACCCTTGCATATTGTTCCGATGTGCCGCCGACCATGATCGCGACGGTGCCGGCCTCGGCGCCCAGAGCACCGCCGCTGACCGGCGCGTCGATCAGTTCGATCCCGGTCCCCAGCAATTCCGCCGCCATCGCCCGCGTCGCCGCCGTGGCCCCAGAGGTCTGATCGGCGATGATCCCGCCCGCTTTCAGACCGCGGATCAACCCGTCATTGTCGCCAAATATCACCTGGCGCACCTGCGCCGAGGTCGGCAGGCAGGTCAGCACGATGTCCGACACCGCGCCCACCTCGGCGGGCGATCCTGCGACATCGGCGCCAAGTGCGGCGAATTCCGCCCGGCGCTCGGGCGAAAGATCGAAAACGGTCAACTTGTGTTCGCGTAACAGGCGCTTCGCCAGGGCACCGCCCATGACGCCAAGTCCGATATAGCCGATGCGGGGCTTTTCCATGGTCCGTGTCCCTTTGCCGCTGTCACGGCGAAGGCCGGACGTTCCCGCGCGGTTTTACCGGTCTGCGGCGGGCGACGCCAGACCGTCAGGCGGCCATACCGCGATCCCCGGCGCCAGCGGAATGCGCAAATTCCGGAACAACAGAGAGAACGACATCCAGTTGCCCATGGCGAGCACGAATTCCACCTGATGCGCCGGATCCGGAACGTGTTTCGCAACATCGGTCCATGCCGCGTCGGAAATGGATTTGCCTTCGAGACATTCGTCGGTGGCGGCGAGGATGGCTTTGTCGGCAGCCGTCAGGCGATCGGAGTTTTTCCAGTCCCGGACCGCGAGAATATCCTCTGGCGGAATCCCGGCCTCGGTCGCGACGCGCCAGTGCTGCGTCCATTCGTAGGCGGAGCCGGTAACCCAACCGATGCGCATGATCATCATTTCGCGCAGCCGCGTGTCGAATGTGTTGTTTTCCAGCAATTGCATCAACTGCCCGAACGCCACGCGGGCGACACCGGGATTGTTGGCAACGACACGAAATGCCTCGCTGCCAGTGCGCCGTGCGGGAAAGCCCAGTGTATCGCCGATTTCGCGGGCGCGTTCGGGGGATATCATCGGGACGCGAAGGGTCATTGTTTGTCTCCCTTGGGATTTGATTCACCTGAACCTGTTGGGGATCGTGGTTCGCCCGGCGCGCGACCGCAAGACCCCCGGCGTGGCGGGGCAATCGGGCGATGGTCAGGCGAGCCTTGGGGGTCTGGGGCAGCGGCCCCGGCGCTTGCCTACCCTTCGCCCGAACATCACCCCGCCAGGAACACCTCGGCTTCCCGCGCCACGCCGGCCAAAGCACCATCCGCAAAGGGCGAAATCAATCCGGCGGAACGCACCAAATCCTGAAACGGCGCCGACCCGCCACGCGCGCACAACGCGACATAGGCGTTCAGGGCTTCCGCCGGGTCGCGCCGCGCGCGGGACCAGAACTGCAACGCGCAACATTGCGCCAGCGTATAGTCGATATAGTAAAATGGCGAGCCGTAGATATGCGCCTTCGCCTGCCACCGCCCGCCCATCGCGGGCCACGCCAGATCGCCGTGATCCGTCCAGGGCATGTAATGTTGCTCCAGCCGCCGCCAGATCGCATGACGTTCTGCGGGCGAGGCCTCGGGGTTCGCATAAACTTCGTGCTGGAAACGATCGACGCAGACGCCGTATGGCAAAAACGCCAGGGCACCGATCATGTGCATGCGCCGGAACCGGTCCGCCGCCGCATCGCCGACCAGCAGGCCCATGTGGGGCCATGTCAGAAACTCCAGACTCATGGAATGAATCTCCGCCGCCTCCATCGTCGGCCAGAGGTAATCGGCGTTGGGCTGATCCTTCGACATGTGGTTCTGGAAAGCGTGGCCCATTTCATGCGTGAACACGCCGATGTCGTGATGCGTGCCTGTGAAATTCGCGAAAATGAACGGCATGCCAACCGCCGGAAACGATGTGCAGAACCCGCCTCCGGATTTTCCTGGCCGGTTCTTCAGATCGAGAAAGCCGCCCGTCTCCATCTCCCTGAAAAACGCCCCGAGTTTCGGATGCATGCCATCGAACATCCTCCCCGCCTGGGCCACCAAAAAATCATGACTTCCGGCGGGCTTCGGATTGCCGGCGGGATCGATGAGTGCCTCGTCCCAGAAACGAATTTTGTCCCAACCATTCGCGGTGCGGCGCTTTTCCAACAGCCGCGCGACCAGAGGCACGACGTGCGCAACGACCTGTTCGCGGTAAAGCGCGACATCCTCCGGCCCGTAATCGACACGGCGCATGCGGCGATAACCCAACGGCGTGTAGGTCGCGAAACCAAGCTTCCGCGCCATCCCATGACGCAACCGAACCAGCGAGTCATAGATCGAATCGAGTTCGGCCCCATTGGCTGCGAAAAAATCCCAGCGCACCCGCTCCGCCTCATGGCGGACCGCGCGATCCGGGTCTTCGGCGTACGGCGCGAGACCCGCCAGGTTCACCGTTTGCCCGCCGATCGCCAGGCTGGCCGAGGCCAGGATTTCGGTATACCGCGCGGTCAGCCGGGATTCTTCTTCCAGGTCCGGCTTGATCGCGGGATCGAAGGCGGTGACGTCCGTTTCCCACAGGCGAACGGCATGAGCGCCGGCGTCGCGTTCCAACTCCGCGCGACCGGGCAACGCGAGCAAGCGGCGTTTGAACTGTGTGTCCAAATCCGCCGCTTCCGGCGCCAGCGCGTCGGCGTATTCCCGTGCGGCCCTCGCGTCCGCATCGGCCGTGTCGCGCGCGAAACGCAGATAAACCAGCGCGCTCCAGGTTTCGAATTCCCGGCGGGCGCCATCCCAGGACGCCAGGGCCCCCGCGCGATCGCCCGAGTCCAACTGACGGTTTATGGCGGCGAAACGGGCGGAAAGGCTCTCGCGATCCGGCGTTTTGGCGATGATTTGGTCGAACCGGATCATGGCGCGGCCTCCGCTTCGGCATGGGCCGGCATTCCCGCGCGGATCTGGCGTTCGAACGCGCGCAGGCGCTTGAACACGGAAATCAGTTCGACGATTGTCGTCCAGCTTGTCACGAGGTATTGAAACGAGCTTTCCACCCGGCCGAACGCGCGGACAATTTGTTGCATTGTGCCAAGCGTCAATCCCCCGGCGACCAGCGTCGGGCCCAGTGCGACATAGGGCACGAGGACGCCGAATTGCAGATAGGACCATTTGGCGACATCGAAATACATGTAATGAAAATAAAGCCGGAAATAGTTACGCCGCACGTGGTCGAACAAATTTCGCAACGACGGGCCGGTGGCGCGCAGATGATCGTCCTCGCCATAGACAAGTTCCTTGCGATAGGCGGCCTCGACGCGCTGGTTTTCGAATTCAAGCCCAGGAAGCTTGACGCCGACGGCGGCCATCAGGACGGTGCCGGCCAGTGCGAAGACGATGGCGACCCAGACAAGCGAATGGCTGACGGTACCCAACCAGGGCAATTGCGTGACTTTTTCCGACAATGTCCACAGGATCGGCAGGAAAGCGAGCAAGGTCATCACGCTGCGCATGAAACTGACGCCCAGATCCTCCATCAACCGGGCGAATCGCATGGTGTCTTCCTGCACGCGCTGCGACGCGCCTTCGATGCCGCGCACGATGTTCCAATGGTCCGCATAAAAATGGTTCATCGCCATGCGCCAGCGGAACACGTAATGCTTGATAAAAAAATCGGCGAGGACCGCGATCGCGATATATATCGCCGCGATTCGCCCAAATGTGGCCAACTGAGCCAGATACGCGTCCATCGTGATCGCGCCGGGCGTCGCCAACGCTTGTTGAATCAGATTGTAGAACGCGCCGAACCATTCGTTGATTTGGACGTCCAGCTCGACCTTGTACCAGGTGATGAACAGGATCAGCGCGGTACCGGGAAACGACCAGGCAAACCAGCGCCGGGTCAGGAAAAACGATTGAAACACATAGCCCTCCGGACCGGGCCCTGGATAACGGCCCGCGTCCGGAGCTTAACACGTCAACGCCGCCGGCGGCATTAACATCGCTCCACGCCGTGGCGCGGTCAGTGTTTTCCCGTCAACGGCAAGGCCGCCAGCCAGGTTTCCGTCCGCTCCCGGTTCACGCCGAAATCGCTCCGGCCATAAAAGCTGCGAGCCCAGACGGTGACTGTGCTGTGCGTTGCGTCCACCGCGTGAATTTGGACCGTCACCAAATCCGGATAATTGAACAGCGCGCTGCGGACGACATAGTGTACCTGCAAACGATCCGGGAATTCCGCCGCCACGAACGTCCGCGGCTGCTTCCCAAAGGCGAGTCGCGCAGTTTCGTACAACACCGCCGCCGGAACTGGCGCAAGCGATGTTTCAAGATCGGGCGCCGGAACCATGCCGGCAGGACCGGCGAGGAAGGTGTTTGGGGTCGCGGGACGTTCGAGTTTCGCGATATCGATCGGCGCCGGCATTGGCAGGCCCGCGATTCCATCGAAGCCGCAGGCGGGCAGAACCAGCCCCACGATCCAGGCCAACAGGGTCATGCGCGCCTCCGCGTCGCGATCTTCGCTGTCATAACGTCAACTCGTCTCGTCCGCCCTGCATTTTCACCTGCCCAATTTTCAAAACCCAGCCCCCGGGCGGCTGAGATACTCGGTTTCCGCCACCGTATCGGGCCGGCCCAGGATCGCGTTCCGATGCGGGAAGCGCCCGTAGGACCGAATGACCTCCCGATGCCGGTGGGCGTAATCGACCGTGTCCGCGCCCAAAGTATCGATCTCCGCAGAGAAGAGACGGACGGACTCGTCCTGTTCTTCCATGGTTTCCGCATGTTCGAAGGGAAGATAAACGAACATTCTTTCGCAAGATGTCAACCCCGCATCGGCACCTTGCCTGACCATCCCGCGTGCGATGCGAAGCGCCATCGGGTCGGCCGCGAAGGCTTCCGGCGTATTCCGGAACACGTTCCGCGACAGTTGATCCAGCAGCACGATCAGGGCCAACGCGCCCTTCGGCGTCGCGGTCCAGGCGGCGTAAGCGCCATCGCGGGCCGCGCGGATATCCGGCGCGAAGGCGGCGCAGGCGGCGTCGAAGGCCGGGTCTTTTTCGAACCACTTCTTACGGCGGATGGACGGATCGTCTTCGAACCAAAAGGTCAGAATATCGCCGGGTTCGATGGTCATCGCGACAACGCCCTGTCCAACAGAATGACCGAGTGGACCGCCTCCCGTCCCGACAGGTCGCGTATCTGGTGGCGGCAGGAGGTGCCGTCGGCGACGATAAAATCCTCCGGGGCGGCGGCGCGGATGGCGGGCAGCAGACTGGCTTCCGCCATGTCGCCCGAGATTTTTCGCGTTTCCGCCTGATAGCCAAAAGCCCCCGCCATCCCGCAGCACGCGGACGCAATCGGCTTCACCGTCAACGACGGCACGCGTTTCAGCGCGGCCACCGCGTCGGGGAAGGCGCCGAAAGATTTCTGGTGGCAATGGCCGTGAATATGCGCGGTGCCCGCCAGTGCCTGCATCGCCAGGTCCGGCTTTTCCTTCGCAATGAACTCCGAAAGTAACATCGCGCGTTTGGCGAGCGAGTCCGCATCGGCGCCCGGCAGCAGCGACCGGAACTCGTCGCGCAAAGTCAGCAGGCAGGAGGGTTCGAGCCCGATCACCGCCATATCGCCCGCCAGCGCGTCCATGGTACGCCGCGCTTCGGCCCGCGCTTTATCGACCATGCCCGCAGCGAGGTAAGTGCGCCCGCAGCACAGCGGTTGCCCGGACGTACGGGGCATGGCGACACCGTACCCCGCGGCTTTCAGGACGCGCAACGCGGCGCGGAGATTTTCCGGTTCGAAGTAACGATTGAACGTGTCGGCCAGCAAAATCACGGTACCGCGCGGACCGTTCGGGGACGATGCTTCCGCGTCCCGGAACGGGTTGGAACTCCAGGCAGGCAGCGTCCGGCTGGCGGCGAACCCGGCATATTTTTCCATCAGCCGCCGCAACGGCGCCCATGAATTGCGCAGATTGGCGAGACCGGAGACTTTAGACAGGAGACGGGCATAACGGGGAAGATTCGCAACCAGCGCGTCGCGCAATGGCACGCCGTGACGATCCGCGCGCGCGGCAGAGACCTCGATCTTCATCTTCGCCATGTCCACACCGGTCGGGCATTCCCGGCGGCAGGCCTTGCAGGACACGCACAGTTTCATCGCCTCGGCCAGCGCATCGGACGCCATGGCCTCGGCGCCAAGCTGCCCGGTCAGCGCAAAGCGCAGTGTGTTGGCGCGGCCCCGCGTCAGATGCTGCTCGTCGCGGGTGACACGAAAACTGGGGCACATCGCGGCATTGGTCTCGAAGCCGCGGCATGTGCCGTTGTTGTTGCACATCTCCACCGCGCCCAGAAGGCCGCCAAGAGGTCCGGGGTGCTCGGACCAATCGAGTTTGGGCGTGAAATCGGCCGCCGCAGCATACCCCGGCGCGTATCGGAACAACGTCCGGTCGTCCATGCGCGGCGGGCGGACGATGCGGTTCGGGTTCAGCATCGCCTGAGGATCGAAGGCGTCCTTCACCGTTTCAAACGCGCGGACGATCCGTTCCCCGAACATCGGCGCGTGGAATTCGCTGCGCACCAGCCCATCGCCGTGCTCGCCGCTGTGCGGACCCTTGTATTCGCGGACGATCGCGAATGTTTCTTCGGCGATCGCTCGCATTTTCGCAACGTCGGCCGGGTCCTTCATGCTCAGCACGGGCCGGACGTGCAGGCAGCCCACGGACGCATGGGCGTACCAGGTGCCCTTCGACCCGTGTTTTTCGAAGACCTCGTTAAGACGTTCGGTGTAATCGGCGAGGTCTTCCAGATCGACGGCGGTGTCTTCGATGAACGACACGGGTTTGCCGTCGCCTTTCATCGACATCATGATGTTCAGACCGGCCTCGCGCACGGCGGCGATATCCGCCTGAAAGCCGGAATCCATGGCGCGGACCACGTGCGGGTGGCCCAGATCGCCCATCAGTTCTTCCAGCGCGCGCAATTTGGCGCGCAGCGGGCCGTCGTCATGGCCGTGAAATTCGACGATCAGCAGCGAATCGGGCTCGCCGATCAGCATGGCGTCGATGGTCGCGCGGTAGATTGGGATGGAGCGGCCGAGGTCGATCATGGTGCGATCGACGAGTTCGACGGCTTCCGGATCGAGCGCGACGATGTGGCGCGACGCCTGCATGGCATGGCGAAACGTCGGGAACTGACAAATACCCAAAACCTTGCGGGGCTTGATGGGATGGAGCGCGAGTTCGATCGCCGCAGAAAAGGCCAGCGTGCCCTCCGATCCCACCAACAGGCGCGCCAGATTATCGCGTCCGGACGCGCGGGCGGCGGGGGTCAACGCTTCGATGTTGTACCCGCCGACCCGGCGCAATTGTTTGGGGAAGCGGGCGGCGATTTCCTCGGCCTCGGTCGCGCCGAGCACCCGCAGGCGCTGGATCAGGTCCGCGACATGGGCCGGCACGCCGGTGCCGAAATTATCCGGGATCGCGCCAAAACGATGCCGCGTGCCGTCGGCCAGGAGGGCGTCGATCGCGCGGACGTTATCCGCCATCAACCCATACCGGATGGATTTGGAACCGCACGAATTGTTCCCGGCCATGCCGCCGATGGTGCAGCGCGCATGGGTCGATGGATCGACCGGAAAGAACACGCCATGCGACCGCAGCGCGGTATTGAGCGCGCCCAAAGCGATACCGGGCTCGACCAGAACCGAGCCGCCTTCGATGTCCACGTTGAGAATTTTCCGTAGGTGCTTCGAACAATCGATGACCAGCGCGCGATTGACGGTCTGACCGCATTGGCTGGTGCCGCCGCCGCGGGGCAGGACGGGGATGCCCGCCTCCCTGGCGATGGCCATGGCGGCAGAGACGTCCTCGATGGTTTCGGGGACGATGACACCCAGCGGCTCGACCTGGTAGATGGAGGCGTCTGTGGCATAGCGGCCGCGATCGGCGCGCCCGAACAGCACCTCGCCGCGGATTTCGCGAGACAGTTTTCGTGCGAGGCCGGAATCGCCGGGCTGGATTTCGCCGCGGGCGGCCGCTCTGGGCTGGGGCAACGTCGAGGTCGCGCTCATGACTCTGGTACGGGCTCCCATGTTTCGCCGGTGGCCCAATGTGCCGCGTTGTGGCGTTCCGCGCCAGCCGCCAGGCGCACGGCGGGTCCCCCTGCCCTTCCCGCCTCAACCGGTGGCCGCGCGCGGCGGCGTTGCGGCTTACCGGAACGCCGCCGCGTAAATCTCTGGCCGGAACCCGGCGATCAAGCCCTTGCCGGTGTCGAGAACCGGGCGTTTGATCATCGACGGCGACGCCAGCATCAGCGCGATGGCTTTGGCCTCGTCCAGGTCTCGCCGGTCCGCGTCCGGCAATTTTCGAAAACTTGTGCCGGCGCGGTTGAGCAGGGTCTCCCAGCCCAAAGCGCGCGCCCATCGTTCCAGCGAAGACCGATCGATGCCGGCGGTTTTATAATCGTGGAAGCGGTATTCCACGCCATGTGCGTCCAGCCAGGTCCGCGCCTTTTTCATGGTGTCGCAGGCTTTGATGCCGTGGATCGTCACGGACGGTGTCATGGCGTGGCACGCCCTCCCTTCGAATGGTCAAACGCGCGGTTGGGTCCAGCGGTGCCACATGAACGCCCCGCATGAAGGCCTTTCAGAGCCGCACCGCTGTCTCCTTTATTATGCCTGAGCCGGATGAACCGAAACCAAAAAAGGCAACGCCCGCGAAGTTTCTCGCGGCGGCGGAGATTGCAATGGCCGATGCGGGCGCGCCACTTCCACGCAAATTGACGACAGAGCCCAAGGTCTGTCATGTTGGGCAACGCGATGGCGCGAACAGCGGTTCAGCCCGCACTGCGGCGCGCATGGCGCCGGCAAGCGGAACAGTGCCACTGACGGTCAGAGCAGCCCAGTGCCTTTGCTGATTTGGCATTTATCGATCGCTCCGGCTCAGAGACCGGATCGCCGTCCAAAATCGTCGCGGTCGTCGTCAACAGACCGCGTCGATTATCGCAACCAGGATCGGAGAGCAAAATGAATGAAAACAGCGGCCAGAGTGCGGGCCAGTGCCCCGTGGCGCACGGGGCCCCCAAGCATACGGTTTTCGCGGGCCGATCGAACGGTGACTGGTGGCCGAACCAACTGAACCTCCGGATACTGCACCAGCACTCCTCCCTGTCCGATCCCATGGGCAAGGGCTTCAATTACGCCGAAGCGTTCAAATCGGTCGATCTCGCTGTCCTGAAGCAGGACCTTTACGCGCTGATGACCGACTCGCAAGACTGGTGGCCGGCCGATTATGGCCATTACGGGCCGTTTTTCATTCGGATGGCGTGGCACAGCGCCGGGACTTATCGGATCGCGGACGGCCGCGGCGGCGCGGGATCGGGCACGCAACGTTTCGCGCCGCTGAACAGTTGGCCGGACAACGCGAACCTCGACAAGGCACGCCGCTTGCTTTGGCCGATCAAGCAGAAATACGGCAACAAGCTCTCCTGGGCCGACCTGATGGTGCTCGCGGGCAACTGCGCGCTGGAGTCGATGGGGTTCAAAACCTTCGGCTTCGGCGGCGGCCGCGTGGATGTCTGGGAGCCAGAGGAGGATATCTATTGGGGGAACGAAGACACCTGGCTTGGCGATAAGCGTTATACCGGTGACCGGGAACTCGAAAATCCTCTGGGCGCGGTGCAGATGGGCCTGATCTACGTGAACCCGCAGGGACCCAACGGCAAGCCCGATCCACTCGCATCGGCCCGCGACATTCGCGAGACCTTCCTGCGTATGGCCATGAACGACGAAGAAACCGTGGCGCTCTGCGCCGGCGGGCATACTTTCGGCAAGACCCACGGCGCCGGCCAGGAAGCACTAGTCGGCCGCGAACCCGAGGCCGCCGGCATCGAAGAGCAAGGCTTCGGCTGGAAAAACAGTTCCGGCAGCGGCAAGGGCGTCGATACGTTCACAAGCGGATTGGAGGGGGCCTGGACGCCCAACCCGGTGCGTTGGGACAACGGGTACTTCGACACCCTGTTCGGCCATGAATGGGAACTGGTGAAAGGCCGTGGCGGCGCCTGGCAATGGACTCCGGCGAATAAATCCGGTGCGGGCACCGTTCCGGATGCCCATGATCCTTCGATCCGTCATGCGCCGATGATGGCCACGACGGACATCGCGCTCCGGGTGGATCCGGCCTACGCGGCGATTTCGAAACGGTTCCACGAAAACCCGGACCAGTTCGCGGACGCGTTTGCGCGGGCCTGGTATAAGCTGACCCACCGCGACATGGGGCCACGCGTACGCTACCTCGGCACGGACGTTCCGGCGGAGGAACTGCTGTGGCAGGATCCCATCCCCGCGACCGGTCACGCCGCGATCGACCAGGCGGATGTCAGCGCCCTCAAGGCCCAAATCCTCGCATCCGGGCTGTCCGTCTCTCACCTCGTTTCCACAGCCTGGGCGTCAGCGGCGACCTTCCGCGGTTCGGATAAGCGCGGCGGCGCCAACGGGGCACGTCTGCGCCTTGCACCGCAGAAGGATTGGGCGGTCAACCAGCCTGCGCAACTGGCGGGCGTGCTCGGTAAACTCGAAGGCATCCAAACCGCGTTTAATGCCGGGCAGACCGGGGCGAAACGCGTTTCGCTCGCGGACCTGATCGTCATCGGCGGCGCCGCCGCGGTCGAGCAGGCCGCGAAGAACGCGGGCCACGCCATGGAGGTTCCTGTCAGCCTTGGCCGCGCCGATGCGGTGCAGGCGCAGACAGATGTCGGGTCGTTCGCGGTGCTGGAACCGGCGGCGGACGGGTTCCGAAACTACCTCAACACTGTATACACGGTCACGGCGGAGGAGATGCTGGTCGATCGGGCGCAATTGTTGACGCTGACGGCCCCGGAAATGACGGTTCTGGTCGGCGGTATGCGCGTGCTGAACGCCAATACCGGACAGTCGCAACACGGCGTGTTCACGAAGCGGCCAGAGAGTCTGACCAACGACTTCTTCGTCAATCTGCTCGACATGAGCACGGTGTGGACGGCGGCGGCGGGTTCGGAAGGGGTCTTCTCGGGCCACGATCGCGCCACGGGCGCTCTGAAATGGACCGGAACCCGGGTGGACCTTATCTTCGGTTCGAACTCCCAGTTGCGGGCCATTGCGGAAGTCTATGCATGCAATGACTCGCAAACGGCATTCGTTCGCGATTTCGTGGCGGCGTGGACCAAGGTGATGAACCTGGACCGCTTCGACCTCGCCTGATTGCCGGGATCGGACGCCTGGACACAGCTACATCTCAGCTGTGTCCGGGCGTACTGGGCTGGAACATGGGCATGCATGGCCATGTTTCGACTGGCGATGCCATGCTTAAGGTATCGGATACGCGTGTGCTGGCGCGTCTCCCGTTATTCCCACTCGATCGTGCCGGGCGGTTTGCTCGTAATATCGTAAGTCACCCGATTGATCCCTCGCACTTCGTTCACGATCCGGCCAGCAACGCGCGTCAGAAATCCCATGTCGAATGGATAGACATCCGCCGTCATCCCGTCCGTGCTCGTCACGGCACGTAACGCAAGCGCACTGTCGTAAGTCCGCGCGTCGCCCATCACGCCTACGGTCCGCACCGGCAACAACACCGCGAAGGCCTGCCAGATCGCGTCGTAAAGCCCTGCGGCGCGGATTTCCTCCAAATAAATCGCGTCGGCCTTCCGTAAGATATCCGCCTTTTCGCGCGTGATCGCGCCGGGAATGCGGATCGCCAGACCAGGCCCAGGAAACGGGTGGCGTCCGACGATGACGTCGGGAATACCAAGCTCGCGGCCCAGCACGCGCACCTCGTCCTTGAACAATTCGCGCAGCGGTTCGACCAATTTCATCCGCATCCGTTCCGGCAACCCGCCGACATTGTGATGCGATTTGATCGTCACCGAGGGCCCGCCCGTAAAGCTCACACTTTCGATCACGTCGGGATACAGCGTGCCCTGTGCCAGGAAATCCGCACCGCCGATCTTTAATGCCTCTTCCTCGAACACTTCGACGAACAACCGCCCGATTGTCTTGCGCTTGATTTCCGGGTCGGTGACACCCTCCAACTGCCCCAGAAACAAATCTGCGGCGTCGCGATGAACCAGCTTTATGTTGAACCGATCGCGGAATGTGGCAACAACATCGTCCGCCTCGCCGTGGCGCAGCAGGCCGTGATCGACGAAGATGCAGGTTAGTTGATCGCCGATCGCCTCATGGATCAGCACCGCCGCGACTGCGGAATCGACACCCCCCGACAGCCCGCAGATCACTCGCCCGGTGCCCACCTGCGCGCGGATCTTTGCAATTTGCGCGGCCCGGAACCCGGCCATGGTCCAGCCGCCAGAAAGCCCGGTGACCTTATGCGTAAAGTTGCGCAGCAGTTGCGCGCCATGCGGTGTGTGCACAACCTCCGGGTGAAACATCAGCCCGAAAAAGCGTTTTTCGTCATTGGCGAAGACCGCGAACGGCGCGCCCTCGGACGAGGCCACGGCGTCGAACCCCGGCGGCAATTTGGTGACGCGGTCGCCGTGGCTCATCCACACCTGTTCCCGCGCGCCCTTGGCCCAGACGCCGTCGAACAGTTTGCAATCGCCGGTCACGTCCACAAAGGCGCGGCCGAATTCACGGTGATCGGCGGGTTGCGTTTCGCCGCCGAGTTGCGCGCACATCGTCATCTGGCCATAGCAGATACCCAGGACGGGGACGCCCTGTTCGAACACCATCGCAGGCGCGCGCGGCGACTCGCCCTCATGCACGCTGGCCGGACCGCCCGATAAAATGTAAGCGCTGGCCTTGAACGCGGCGATTTTCGCGGGATCGGTGTTGAACGGCCATATCTCGCAGTAAACCCCTGACTCGCGCACCCGCCGCGCGATCAATTGAGTCACCTGGCTGCCAAAATCGAGCACGAGAACGCGCTCTGCGGTGCGATCGGGCGAGGTGTCTTGCATGTGGTCTGTCCCCCGGCGTGATCGCGGGCTTGGACCACGGATCGGCGGGAAGTGGCAAGCGGGGGAAGAAAGCAAGCACCGGGGCTTTGCCCCATAGGCACTAAGATAGCCTTTGACACTTTCGGATTCGGTATGATTCTTGGCAGGAATGTCAAACACGCCCCCCGAGTCGATTGAT
>JAYWAX010000294.1:0-5557 GCA_043782125.1 Acetobacteraceae bacterium
GCCCTTTCCGCGTCCGGATTGGCCCTGGCAGCGCTGTTGGCGGCCACACCCGCGCGTGCCGGCGAAACCCCGAAGCGCGGCGGAACCTTCACCTTTATCATTCCGGCGGACGCGCCGCCGTCGCTGGATGGACATAAGGAAACCACCTACGCCACGGTCCACGCGACGGCGCCATTTTACAGCGTGCTGATCCGCATCAATCCGATGAACCCGCAATCGACATCGGATTTCGTCTGCGACCTGTGCACGGACATGCCAACGCCCACGGATGGTGGCAAAACCTGGACCTTCACCCTGCGCGACGGGGTGAAATTCCACGACGGCAGCCTGCTGACATCGGCCGATGTCGCCGCCAGTTGGCAGGCGATCGTGCATCCTGCGGCAGGCCAGTCCAGCGCCCGCGAACCCTATTTCATCATGGTCGATTCGATCTCTGCGCCCGACGCGAAAACCGTCGTCTTCAAGTTGAAATTTGCCACCACGGCCTTCCTGCCCGCCCTGGGCGATCCCTTTGCCTATATCTATAAAAAAGAAATTCTGGAGAAGGACCCGCATTGGTACGAACGAAACGTCATGGGCAGCGGTCCGTTCCGTTTCGTCGAATACCAGATCGGCCAATCCATGAAGGGCGAGCGGAACCCGGATTATTACCGGCCTGGGCAACCTTACCTCGATGGTTTCATCGGCATCTTCGCGCCAAAACAGGCCATCGCGATCGATGCCATGCGCGCCGATCGCGCCTCGGCGGAGTTTCGCGGCATGCCGCCCTCCGCCCGCGACCAGCTCGTCAAGGAACTCGGCGATAAAATCACGGTCCAGACCGGCGACTGGAACTGCGTCAACATGATCACGATGAACCACAAGAAAAAACCCTTCGACGACGTGCGCGTCCGCCGGGCTTTGACGCTGGCGATCGATCAATGGAAAGGCGCTGTCGCGCTGTCGAAAATCGCCAATGTGCGCACCGTCGGGGGCGTGGTGTTCCCGGGCTCGCCCTTGGCATCCACCAAGGAAGAATTGCAAAAAATCGCCGGATACTGGCCAGACATCGAAAAATCCCGCGCCGAGGCAAGACGCCTGCTGAAAGAAGCGGGTGCGGAGGGGCTGACGTTCGAATTGCAGAACCGGAACGTCGATCAACCCTATAAATACATCGCCACCTGGGTCATCGACGAGTGGAGCAAGATCGGCCTGAAAGCGACGCAAAAAGTCCTGCCGACCGGGCCGTTCTTCGACGGGCTGCGCACCGGAGCCTTCGACGTCACCGTCGATTTCAACTGTCAGGGCCTGGTCAATCCCTTGATGGACATCGGTAAATACCTGCCACGTTCGGTCTATGCCGAGAATTACGGCAATTACGAGGACCGGAAAGTCATCGATTTATACCAGGCGGTGCTGCACGAAACCGATCCGGTGAAGCAGCGCTCTCTGATGCGGGAATACGAGACCTATATTCTCGATACCCAGGCCCATGCGATCATGATGCCCTGGTGGGAACGGATCGTGCCAATGCGGTCCTATGTGAAGGGATGGAAGATCAGCTCCAGCCACTATGTGAACCAGGATCTCGGGACCGTCTGGCTGGATCGCTGAGCCCAGGTTTCCGATTTTCGCCGGGATAAGATAGCCTGGTTTCTGGAAGCGGCCGGCAGACGCCGCTCTCTCCCGGGGGAAAGCGGCATGCGTGGTCTTCTGACGATCCTGTTGGCGATGGTCTGTTGGATCACCGCCCCGCGCGCGGCCGAAACGCCGAAACGCGGTGGCACACTGACCTTTATTGTCCCGGCGGAATCCCCGCCCAGTCTCGACGGGCACCGGGAGGGAACCTTCGCAAACATCCATATCGTCGGGCCATTTTACAGCGTGCTGCTGCGGGTCGAACCCCTCGACCCCAACAGCGGCAAATACGACTGCGATTTATGCACCGCGATCCCCCAGCCCACGGATGACGGAAAAACCTATACTTTCAAGATTCGTACCGGCGTAAAATTCCACGATGGCGCGCCTCTCACCGCCGCCGATGTCGCCGCCAGTTGGAATAAAATTGTTTTTCCTGGACCTGGCATGCTGAGCGCCCGGCAGAATTGGTACTTTATGGTCGATCGGATCGAGGCACTCGATGCCGAAACAATTGTTTTCCGGTTGAAGTTCGCGACCGCCGCCTTCCTGCCCGCTTTGGCCGATCCCTTCGCGTTTATCTACCGGAAGCAAATCATCGACGCCGACCCGCACTGGTACGAAACTCATATCATGGGTTCGGGACCGTTTCGTCCCGATAAATACGAAATCGGACAATCGATGACCGGCGTTCGCAATCCGGATTTCTACCGCGAGGGTCTGCCATATCTGGACGGTTTCGAGGCGCTGCTCGCCCCCAAGGAATCCATCCGCATCGCCGCCATCCGTTCAGGCCGCGCGATGATCGAATTCCGCGGCTTTCCGCCCGCTGCCCGCGATTCCCTCATCGCCGAACTGGGCGACAAAGTCACAATACAGACCAGCGACTGGAACTGTCATAATCTTGTGACGCCGAACGCGTCCCGCAAACCGTTCGACGATCGACGGGTCAGGCGCGCGCTGGCCTTGGCACTGGATCAGTGGGGCAGCAGCGCACCACTCTCGAAGATCGCGATCCTTAAAACCGTGGGCGGAATCGCCTTTCCGGGCTCGCCGCTTGGCGCCACAAAGGAAGAGTTGCAACAGATCGCCGGGTTCTGGCCCGACATTGAAAAATCCCGCGCCGAAGCTCGCCGCCTGCTGAAGGAAGCCGGCGCCGAGGGCCTGAAGTTCGAGCTGCTGACCCGCAACGTCGATCAACCCTATAAATTCGCCGCCATCTGGCTGGTCGATCAATGGAGCAAGATCGGCCTTCAGGTCAGCACGAAAATCCTGCCGACCGGCCCGTGGTTCGCCGCGATGCGCGCCGCCGATTTCGAGGTCGTCGCCGAAAGCGCGTGCGGCGGCACGGTCAACCCATTGCTGGATATTCAGAAATACCTGCCGCACGAGGTCTTTTCGGAAAACTACGGCTTCTATAAAGACCCCGCTGCCGTCGATATTTACGAAAAAATGCTGCGCGAAATCGACCCCGGGCGCCAGCGCGTGCTGATGCGCGCGTTCGAACGCCGCGTCCTGGACGAGGAATCCCATCTGATTCCCACGCTGTGGTGGAATCGCATCGTGGTTCATCACGGCTTTGTGAAGGGCTGGAAGATCAGTCCCAGCCACTTCGTGAACCAGGACCTTGCGGTGGTCTGGCTGGACCGCTGACCCGGGTCAGGCGGCTTCCCAAGGCAGAACGATCCAGGTGTCCTGATCGACCTCGGTCAGGACATCGTCGGCCAGGGGGCGGCCTGCCGGCTTGGCATAGACGCAGACGAAGCGGGCCTTCGGCAGCATCGCCCGCACCACGCGGGCGGTCGTGCCGGTATCCACGAGGTCGTCGACAATAAGAAACCCTTCGCCGTCGCCCGCCGCCGCTGCGGATTTGGTGACCAGGGGCCGGCCCAGTGTGTGCTCGCCGGTGTTGTTTCGATCGTAGGAGGCGACGGATACGGTTTCGACGACCCGGATATTCAACGACTGCGCCAGAATTGCGGCGGGCACCAGGCCGCCCCGGCTGATCGCGACAATCCCGCGAAACGGTCCCAGCGCGCGTTGCCGCTCTGCCAAAGCCTGCGCGTCGCGGTGAAACCGGTCCCACGTCACCGGCAAACAGTTTGCCGCCATCAGAACAATTTACCCCCGTTCGGCACTTTGAAATCCGGCGCGATCAGTACCACCGCCCCGTCGGCATCGGGCATGCCGAGAGTCAGAACCTCGCTCATGAACGACCCGATCTGCCGTGGCGGGAAATTGACAACGGCGCAGACCTGCCGCCCCAGCAGGCGGTCTGGCTGATAATGCACCGACAACTGCGCCGACGATTTTTTCACCCCGATCTCCGGCCCGAAATCGATCGTCAGCTTGATCGCGGGCTTCCGCGCCTCTGGAAAGGCCTGGGCGTCGATCACGGTGCCAACCCGGATATCGACTTTCTCGAAGTCGGTGAAAGCGATGGAATCTGTCATGCGACAACCCTCCTGCCGCGGCGGGTTTTGTCAGAACGCCGCGAAGGAGTCATACTACGCGATCTTTCCCGCTCGCAGACAGAGGATGTTCATGCGCGATTACCATCTCCCGGGCCGTGGCCCGGTCTACGCCACCCATGGCATGGCCGCGACCTCGATGCCGGCGGCGACGCTGACGGCACTGGATGTCCTGCGCGATGGCGGCAATGCGCTGGACGCCGCCATCGCCGCCTGCGCGGTGTTGTGCGTGATCGAACCGCAATCGACGGGTATCGGCGGCGATTGCTTCTGTCTGTATGCGCCCGCCGGATCGGGCAAAGTCATTGGCCTGAACGGCTCGGGCCGGGCACCGGCCGCGGCGTCGATCGACTGGTACGAAAGCCATCAGATACGCGCGCTCGACGCGTCGTCGGCGCATTCGGTGACCGTGCCGGGCGCGCTGGACGCCTGGGAGACATTGCTGAAGGCGCATGGCCGCAAGGGCCTGGACGAGCTGCTGCAACCCGCCATCCGTTACGCTGCCGAAGGTTGGCCGGTCCATTCCAAGGTCTCCTGGGACTGGCAACGGACAGAGGCGAAGCTGCGCAAGAACGGGTCTCATCACTTTCTCCCCGGCGGTCACGCGCCGAAGCCGGGCGATATGTTCGCGCAGCCGGGCCTGGCCGAGACCCTGCGCGCGGTCGCGCGGCACGGCGCCCGTGCGTTCTACGAGGGGCCCATCGCGGCGGATATCGTGGCGACACTGCGGAAACACGGCGGGCTCCATACCGAGGAAGATTTCGCCGCCGGCCTGGGCAATGCCGGCTTCGTGGAACCGATCTCGATTAAGTGGAACGGCTACGACGTCTATCAAATTCCGCCGAACGGCCAGGGCATCCTCGTCCTGCAAATGCTGGGCATGCTGGAAAGCCTTGGCGACGCGCCCGACGGGCCCATGGGCGCGATCCGCGCGCACCGGCACACCGAGGCCGCGCGCCTGGCTTACCGCGACCGCGACGCCTTCGTGGCCGACCCGACTCAGGTCGACGTGCCGGTGGCGCGGATGCTGGACCGGTCGTACCTGAACGCGCTTGGCGGGCTGATCGAGGACGATCGCGCCATCGTCGATCTGCCCGCGGCGGGCGAGGCGATCATGCCGCCGCATCGCGACACGGTGTATCTGTGCGTCGTCGATAAAGACGGCAACGCGTGCAGTTTTATCAATTCGCTGTTCCAGAGCTTCGGGTCTGGCATCCTGTCGGAGAAATCCGGCGTCATGCTGCAAAACCGCGGCTTCGGTTTTCGCCTGCAACGCGGCCATCCCAACTGCATCGCGCCGCGAAAGCGTCCGATGCACACGATCATCCCGGGCATGGTCGGCAAGGGCGGCGAGGCGGTGATGCCCTACGGCGTCATGGGCGGGCACTACCAGCCGATGGGCCATTCCTGGTTCCTCACCAATTTCCTGCAATACGGGCTGGATATCCAGGAGTCGATCGATCTGCCGC
>JAYWAX010000295.1:0-5549 GCA_043782125.1 Acetobacteraceae bacterium
CGTGGGTGGTCCGCCTACGCGGACCATGACACGAATGGTTGGCAACCGCGGATCATTATTTCCGGCCGCGGGTGCAAGGCCCTTGCGTGAAAGCACAACTTTGGTTCGCACCCATAACCAAGCCACTTGCGAAACCCTTCCGCACCGCAAAGCGATCGATCCAACCGAAAGGCCTGGGGGCGCCTGCGGGATCGCCGAAAGTCGAATGCGGTCCCTACGGAATTGGTCGCCTGACCCAGCCTCCACGTTCGGCTCCCCCGGTATTCGATTGGTCGTGGCCGCACATAAGGCCCGTTGGCGCGGACCTCGGTATCGCATTCGAATCTTTGCCTGGAGGACCGGCGAAACAATGACTGAAACGCGTGAAGACCTATGCTCGCATGGGCGCGGCGATCGTCACCCGCGAACGATAAACCCGCCGCCCAACACCCGGTCCCCATCGTAGAACACGCAGGCCTGTCCAGGCGCCGGAAGCGCCGGTTCGTCCAAACGCACCACAGCCCCGTCGCCCGCGACCTCCACCGCCGCCGGCCGCAACCCGTCCCGCGCCCGCAGCTTGACAGAACACCGCAGGCCCAGGGACGGCGGGGTCACCAGCCAGTTCACCTCGCGAAGCCGCACGATATCGGTGGCGACCGTGCGCGGACCGACGACGATCCGGCGGGTGCCCGGTTCCGTCGCGACAACCATCCGCCGCTCGCCGCCCGCCATCGCGGCGGGCCCGAGCCGCTTGCTCTGTCCGACCGTATACCGCGCGACGCCGTCGTGCCGGCCGACGACCGCACCATCGCCATCGACAATCTCGCCCGGTTCCAGCGCATCCGGGCGCAGCCGTCCGACGATCTCGGCATAGGACCCGGACGGCACGAAACAAATATCCTGACTATCGGGCTTTTCCGCGACCGCCAGACCCAATCCCACCGCCAGATCGCGCACGGCCCGCTTGTCCTTCATGCCGCCCAACGGGAAAATACATTTGTCCAACTGCGCCTGGGTGGTCGCGAACAAGAACCAGCTCTGATCGCGATCGGGATCGGCGGCGCGGTGCAATTCCGCCCCCTCGGGACCGTCGATCCGGCGGACATAATGGCCGGTGGCCAGGCGTTCGGCGCCGAGATCGGCGGCCAGCGCAGTCAGGTCGTGGAATTTCACCGTCTGGTTGCAACGGATGCAGGGCACCGGCGTCTCGCCCGCGGCGTAACTGTCGGCGAAATCGGCGATGACGGCTTTGGCGAATCGCGCCTCCGCGTCGATCGTATAGTGAGCAATACCCAAATGATCGGCGGCGCGGCGCGCGTCGTGAATGTCCTGCCCGGCGCAACACGCGCCTTTGCGCCCGGCGGCGGCGCCCTGGTCATAGAGTTGCAGCGTGACACCGATGACCTCGTGGCCCATATCGCGCAGCAGACCGGCGGCGACAGAGCTATCGACTCCACCGGACATGGCGGCCACGATTCTCACGGTCAGCCCTTCAGCATGTTGTTGACGCTCGACGGCAGCGCCACGACCAGGCCGTCCAGGGCGTCGGACATGACGATCTGACAGCCCAAACGAGACGTTTCCGTCAGCCCGAAGGCCAGGTCGAGCATGTCTTCCTCGTCCTCGGTGGCGGTTGTCAGCTTCTTGTGCCAGCCGCCATCGACGATCACATGGCAGGTCGAACACGCCAACGATCCCTCGCAGGCGCCTTCGATATCGACCTTGTGTTTATGGGCGATTTCCAACACCGACAGGCCGTTGGGCGCATCGACCTCCCGGCGTGTTCCGTCGCGTTCGATGAACGTCATTTTCGGCATTGTATGTCAGGCCCCAGCCAGATGATCCGCCGCGTGCTTTCCGGATTTTGACGGCCCTTGGTGAGCCGCCGCCAGCGCCGAAGCGGCGTAGTCGATATCGGCGGGCGAGGTAAAGCGTCCGATGCCGATGCGCAAGGTGCGGGCCGCCTCCGCGTCGGACAGCCCCATGGCGCGCAGTACATAAGAGGGTTCCACCGCCGCTGAGGAACAGGCAGATCCCGTGGACACACAAAGGTCCGGCATGCGTTCCAGCATGTGCGCCGCGGTTTCCACGGGGAAGGTCACGTTAAGATTGCCGGCGATGCGGTGCCCCATGGTGCCGTTGATTGAAACGCCGGGAATGTGGCTCGCCAGTTGTTCCAGCAGGCGGGCGCGCAGGAAGCCGATGCGGGCGTTGTCGGTGGCCATTTCCAGGCTGGCGATGCGGCAGGCCTCGCCAAATCCGGCGACGATCGGCGTGGCGAGCGTGCCGGAGCGGAGGCCCCTCTCCTGCCCGCCGCCGGAAAACAGCGGCATGACGCGCGCGCGCGGGCGGCGGCGGACGAACAGAGCGCCGATGCCCTTGGGACCGTAAACCTTGTGGCCACTGACCGAGGCGAGATCGACGCCCCAGCCCGTCAGGTCCACCGGGATTTTTCCAACGGCCTGGGCGATGTCGGAATGGAACATCGCGCCCGCCGCTTTGGCGATCGCGGCAAACGCCGGAATGTCCTGGATCACACCGGTTTCGTTGTTCACGGCCATGACGGACACAAGCAGCGTCGGCTCGGTCAGCGCGGCGCGCAGAGCGCCAGGGTCGAGAAGACCGTCGGAGTTCACCGGCAGGACCACCGTTTGGAAGCCTTCGTCTTGCAGGTCCGCGACGGATTCCAGAACGCATTTATGTTCGGTGGCGACGGTGACAATCCGGCGGCGGTTTGCGTCGCCGAAGCGCGCGGCGTGGCGTGCCGCGCCCTTGATGGCGATATTGTTGCTCTCGGTCGCGCCGGAGGTAAAAACGATCTCGCGGACATCGGCGCCCAGAAGGGCGGCGACATGGGCGCGGGCGGCCTCCACCGCGGCCTCGGCGATGCGGCCCATCGCGTGCTCCGCGCTGGCAGGATTGCCATATTGTTCGGCGAACCAGGGCAGCATGGCGGCGACCGCACGCGGGTCGCAGCGGGTTGTCGCCTGGTTATCCAGATACACTGGGCTGTTCGGGCGGGGGGGTTTTCCGGTCATCCTTCGAATTTACAATCTCAGGCGGCGGTTTCAACCCGCGACCGCCTGGTACGAGTGGCCATATGCGCATAAGCGGCCTCGAACGCGTCGATGGCTGCGTCCGAAACATTCCATGGCAGGGACACGCGGATCGCCTGTCCGGCGAGTTCGCCAAGCCCCATCGCGGTCAGGACATGGCTGGTCTGCACTTTGCCCGAACTGCACGCGGCGCCCGCGCTGACGGCGAGTCCGTCCAGATCCAGGGCAATCACCTGCGCGTCGGCGCGGACTCCGGGCAAAGCCAGGGACACGGTGTTCGCGAGTCGCGGCGCCCCGCCGCCGCACACAATCGCGCCATGACGAACGGCGGCGGCCTCGGCGCGATCGCGCAAAGCGGCGAGTCGCACCTGGTTCTTGGGCGGTTGGCAGACGGCGGCAAAGCCCGCGATGGCGGGCACGGCCTGGGTGCCGCCGCGTCGTCCGCGTTCCTGGCCCCCTCCGGCGATCAGCGGGGCAATGGCGGTGTGGCTGGGCGCCAGCAGCAATGCGCCGACGCCTTTGGGTCCACCCATTTTATGCGCGGAGAGCGCGAGCGACTGGCATCCGATCGCCGCCAGATCGACATCGATCCGCCCGCCGGCCTGCACCGCATCGACATGCAACCAGGCGCCATGCGCGCGGCATAATGCCGCAGCTTCGGCAACCGGCTGAATCGCCCCGGTCTCATTGTTCGCGAGCATGATGCATACCAGCGCGGGCGGCCCGCCGGTCAGCCAGGCGCGTAAGGCATCGGCATCGACGATGCCCTCTCGGGAGACAGGGATGACGAAGGCGTGCGGTGCGGCGGCGGGGACGGCGTCGTGTTCCGTGGCACCGATCGCGATCCGGCGGCCCAGGCCAAGAGCATGGATGGCGAGGGCGTCGGCCTCGGTCCCGCCGGAGACGAAAACGACATCCTGACCGCGGGCTCCGAAGCGGGCGGCGATCGTTTCCCGCGCATCCTCGATCAGCTTGCGCACGTCCCGTCCGGCACGGTGGACCGAGGACGGGTTGCCCACGATTTCGAACGCCGCGACCATCGCCGCCTTGGCTTCGGGGCGCATGGGTTCGCTGGCATTGGCGTCCAGGTAGTACAATTTCACTCCGCTGCGGCTTGGGCCAACCCGGGAATGGGCGGGACGGCGCGGCCCTTGACGCGGCCCAGTACGACGTCGGCCAGGGAGACGCCATCCAGGAACAGGCCGATCTGGCGGCCAAGCTCGGACCACAGATCGTGCGTCTGGCATCGCTCCGTCACTTGTCCGGGCAGCGCGAGGCAGGAGCCGGTCTCGCCGTCGCAGCGCGTGGCCCGGATCGGCTCGTCCACCGCCTCGACGATGGCGGCGATCGAAATCCGGTCGGAGTCGCGGGCCAAACGATACCCGCCGCCCGGTCCACGGGCCGAGGCGACAAGACCGGAGCGGCGGAGGCGGGCGAAAAGCTGCTCCAGATAAGCCAGGCTGAGCTTCTGGCTGGCCGCGATTTCAGCGAGGCACACGGGCCCGCATTCGCATCCCACGGATTGGCGGGAGGCGAGATCGGCCATGGCCATGACGGCATAACGGCCCCGGGTGGACAGACGCATGTCCCGTTACGCCACGGTATGGTGGGAGGCGGCGCGCGAGTCCTTTGCGTGCGCCGTCTGCATGCGCGCGACGCGGGCCTCCAATTCGGTCAACTCGGCGCGCAGGCCTTCGATATCGCGCATCAGCGGATCGAGGCTGTCGTCGCAGGGCATGCCATAGGGATCGAAATCGCCGCCGGGCTGACCGGTAGGGCGCGGCAGTTTGCGGTCCACGGGGCGGGCGGGCACGCCGACGACAGTGGTATCGGCGGGCACCGGATCGACCACGACGGCGTTGGAGCCGATGCGGGCGTTATCGCCGATCGTAATCGGTCCCAGGACCTTTGCGCCGGCGCCGATGATGACGTTGTTCCCAACGGTGGGGTGCCGTTTGCCACCCATGGCCCGGGCGACGCCAAGCGTGACCTGGTGATACATATAGCAATCGTCGCCGACCTCGGCGGTTTCGCCGATGACAACCCCCATGCCGTGATCGATGACAAGACGGCGGCCGATTTTCGCGGCGGGATGAATCTCTATCCCTGTGAGCCAGCGCGCGATATGGGACGAGAATCTCCCAAGAAAATACAAGTCATGCATCCACAACCAGTGAGAGAAGCGGTGCCATATGACAGCATGCACGCCAGGGTAGCAAAACAATACTTCGACATAGGAACGAGCCGCGGGATCGCGCTCTCTGTATGCGAGGATGGTCTCACGCAAGAACATGTGGGCCATGCGACATTTCCATTATGAATGTTGCCACCGTCTGTCATATAGTGTCGTCCACGCCGGGGCCGCCTGGCTGATCGACCTCATGACGGCGAAACGCCGCGGAGATCGGCCAGCGAGATGACCCCGGGGCTCGGTTCAGCGGGGAACCAGTCACACGACGAGGGGGAAGCAAACAAGCCCTGCACCGGGTGGCCATTTCGGGAGGCTAAAATACC
>JAYWAX010000296.1:0-5549 GCA_043782125.1 Acetobacteraceae bacterium
CACATCTCGAACGGCGTCGTATGGCGGTGCCGCATCAGATAGTTGATGAGGCCGCGATCTTCGCTGACCTTCTTGGTGCCGCGGCCATAGCTGACACGCGCCGCCTGCACGACGGCAGCATCGTCGCCCATGTAATCGACGACGCGGACGAAGCCGTGATCCAGCACCTCGAGCGGCGTATAGAGCATGGCCTCCAACGCGGGCACGGTGGGCCTGGCGGTGGTAGCGGATTGGGCGCGATTGGCGGCGATCTCAGCGCGCTGGGTTTTGGTCAGGGGCATGGCCGACCCATAAACCATTAAAACCCCTCTTCCAATCCACCGGCGAGGCGCCTATATCTGTGTCCGTCAGCTTGCTGACTATGGTGATAAACGGTGCGTGGAATAATCGTTGTGGACCCGGGGGCAGTGCCCGGCGCCTCCACCAGCCCTTTTGGGCGATATGGGGGCGAAACAGGCTCGACACGCGTGGTAAAGACTCGCCTTTTGCCCGGCATGATACCGCCGTTATCGGGTCAATTTCTAAGTGCCAACGATAATCAGGCGCTCGCCGTCGCTGCGTAAGCATCGATAGGCGCGGTTCGGGGGGCACCGGGCAACAGAAGCCCCCCACTCTTCCCACCTTGGCCGCTCTGGCGCAGAACCCGGCCCCATGTTCCAGATCGCCCCCGGACCTCAACGCGACCGCGCCTTGGCCGCGCTCGACCGCGCCGCTTTGACCGGCGTTCTGCTCAGCCCCGTTTTGCTGTTGCACGCCCACGGCTTCGCCGAAGTCGCGATCGGCATCGTATGCGCCGCCTTCCTTGTCCGGTCCGCCCTCGAATCCGACTGGGCCTGGGCGTCCACCCCCTGGATGCGCGCCGCCTGGGCCTGGAGCCTTTGGGTGATCGTCTGCTCGCTTCCGGTCCCGGCCCTGCATCTGGGCGAGGGCGGGATACGGTCCCTGGTGCAGGCGGCGGCCTTTGTCCGCTTCCCGGTTTTCATCGCCGCGATCGCGTTCTGGGTGTTACGCGCACCGGATCGGCGCCGGTGGATGTATTGGTTGATCGCCGCCTCCACCGCCTATATCGCCGTGCATACGGTGTTTCAGTTCGTGTTTGGCGTGAACCTGTACGGGGAGGCCTCAGGGCCAGCGGGGGAACTGACGGGGCCGTTTGGCAAGCCGCGCGCGGGGCCTCCGCTGGCGCGAATTCTGCTGCCGGCCATCGTGCCCGTCGCGGCGGCCTGGCTCACGCAATCCGGGGCTCGCCCAGTGGCGAAGGCGCTTCTAACTTTGATCGGCGGTGTGGCCTTGGTTGTGATCGTTGGACAGCGCATGCCGCTGCTGCTGACCTGCCTCGGACTGGCGGTGGTGGGCGCGCTGCTGCCGCGCTTGCGCTGGAGCGTCGCGGCGGCCGGAGTCGCGGTTGTCTTATTACTGGCCGTCTCGCCCGTCGTCGCGCCCAAGGCGCATCACCGGCTGGTCGAGCAATTCTCCAGCCAGATGAGCCATTTTTCGTCCAGCCACTACGGCAAACTCTATGCCCGCGCGCTGGAAATCGGCATCCGGAACCCCATCGACGGTCTGGGCGCCGAAGGGTTTCGAACCGGCTGCCCCGACCCGCAATATTTCCGCCCCAGTTTCGACGGTGCCGACGCGACGGGTGGTGGACGCGAAATCTGCTGGAACCACCCGCACAACTATTATTTCGAGGCCCTGGTACTGGGCGGCGTCCCCGGCCTGATCCTGTTTTCCGTCATGGCACTGGCGTTTCTGGGCGCTCTGGGCAAGGGCTTGTGGCGCGATCCCGATCCCCTGCGCGTGGCCCTGTTCGCGGCGGCTTTCCTGCATTTCTGGCCCATCGCTTCGTCCACCGGCTTCACCGCCATGCCCGTCGCGGGCTGGTCGTTCCTGCTGCTGGGATGGGGCCTCGCCGAAGCCCGTTGGCCGAAAGCGGCGGGCGCCCCTATATAACCTCCATCTCATGACCTGGCGGAGCGCACCTCATGGCTGACACCCCGAACGACCTGATCCCGGTAACGGTGCTGACCGGCTATCTCGGGGCCGGCAAGACGACCTTGCTGAACCGCATCCTGACGGAAAACCACGGCCGCAAATACGCCGTCATCATTAACGAATTCGGCGAGCTGGGGGTCGATAACGACCTTGTCGTGGATACCGACGAGGAAGTGTTCGAGATGAACAACGGCTGCATCTGCTGCACCGTGCGCGGCGACCTGATCCGCATCGTCGGCGGCCTGATGAAACGGCGCGACAAGTTCGACGGGATCATCATCGAGACCACCGGCCTCGCGAACCCCGCCCCGGTGGCGCAAACTTTCTTCGTGGACGAGGGCGTCAAGGCACGCACCCGCCTGGACGCGATCGTCACGGTTGTGGACGCCAAGCATCTGCCCGCGCGCCTCGCCGACAGCCATGAAGCCGAGGACCAGATCGCCTTCGCCGACGTGATCGTGCTGAACAAGACCGATCTCGTGACGCCCGAAGAACTCGACGCGGTGGAGGCGCGGATTAAGGCCATCAACCGCCATGCCATCATCCACCGGACGCAGCGTTCCCAGGTACCGATCGACAAGGTGCTGAACCAGGGCGCCTTCGACCTGAGCCGCATCCTGACGTTCGAGCCCGACTTCCTGGATGGCGACGACGATCACCAGCACAACGAGGACATCGCGTCGCTGAGCTTCGAACTCGACAAGCCGATCGATCCGGAAAAATTCAACGCCTGGATCGGCGCATTGTTGCAGGAACAGGGCCAGGACCTGCTGCGCACGAAAGGCATCCTCAGTTACGCAAGTGAGCCGCGCCGGTTCGCTTTCCAGGCGGTGCATATGGTCGCGGACGGCGATTTCATCGGCGAATGGAAGGACGGCGACCCGCGCGTCAGCCGGATCGTGTTTATTGGGCGTAAGCTGAACCGGCCCCGCCTGCGCCGCGGGTTCGAGGGCTGTGCGGCGGATTGAGCGGGTGGACCATCGTGGTCCCCGCCATGCGCGTTCCGTTGAAAACGCGGCCGGTTCCGCCCCCGATGGCACGGTCAAGCCGTGCCATGACGGCCGGGAAACGGAAACCGGCCCTTACGCCGGCGCCTATGCCCCTCCGCCCCCGCACGCGATGATCGGACGACCATGAGCCAGACCAAGAGAAAAGCCGACTTCCTGATCGACACCCGCGGCGTACAACGTGCGCTGGACGCCTTCGTCGTCGCCGCCCGCTTCTCCCGCGATAACAAAACCGTCGCCTTCGCCCTTGGCGATGGCACCGTCCGCATGGCTGAGGTCGCGAACCCGGCGGGCGAATGGCGATCGGTGGACGTTCATAACGGCGCTGCTTTGTCCTTCGCCACCGGCACTGGCCCGGACGATTTTGTGTCCGGCGGCGACGACGGAAAACTGCGCCGCGTCACCGCCGCAGGCGATGTGTCCGACATCGCCGGGTTCGGTCTGAAATGGGTCGAGCAGGTCGCGTCGTACGCGCTCGACAAAGGCAAAGGCCTGATCGCTGCGGGCGTGGGCAAGATGGTTTACCTGTTCGACGAAACCGGCAAAAAATTGAAGGAATGGAGCCACCCCTCCACCGTCACCGGCCTGTCCTTCGACGGGAAGGGCAAGCGCGTCGCGACCGCCCATTACAACGGCGCGACCCTGTGGTTCGTGGCGGCGAAGGTGGACACGCCCCGAAAACTGGAATGGAAGGGCAGTCACATCGCGCTGGCGATGCACCCGGAAGGCGAAGCCGTCGTCACCGCCATGCAGGAAAATTCTTTGCACGGCTGGGGCCTGCCCGAGGGCAAGCATATGCGCATGAGCGGCTACCCCTCTAAAACCACGTCGTTGTCCTTTTCCAAGGGCGGCAAATGGCTGGCGAGCAGCGGGTCCGACGCGATGATTATCTGGCCTTTCTTCGGCGGCGGCCCGATGGGCAAGGCGCCGATCGAACTGGCGGGCGGCGATGGAATCAACTGCACCCAGGTCGCGGCCAATCCGCGCGACGACATTGTCGCGGGCGGGTTCGAGGATGGGTTGGCCGTGGTCGCGGACATCGGGTCCTCGCGCATTCTGCCTGTCGTACCCCCGGGCAATGGACCCGTAACGGCGTTGGCGTGGAACCTGGATGGCACACGTCTGGCCATTGGGACCGAGAAAGGCTTCGCCGGGATCGTCGATTTCGCGAAGCGAGGCTGAGATGGAACTTCCAAAACTCGGCCTTGGCACCTGGCCCCTGGCCGGTCCGGACGGTCAGGCGGCGATCGAGAACGCGCTGCATCTGGGATACCGCCATATCGATACGGGCCAGATGTATGGCAACGAGTCGGAGGTTGGCGCGGCGATTGCCGCCTCCGGCCTTCCGCGCGACCAAATATTCCTGACCAGCAAAGTCTGCCACGCGCTGGCGACGCCGGACCAGGCGCGGGTTTCCCTGGACGAAAGTCTGCGAAAACTCCGGACCGATTATCTGGATTTGTGCCTGATCCACTGGCCGCGCGCCGGTCTGGATATTCCGGGCGTGCTGGAAATGCTGATGCGCGCGCAGGAGGCCGGGAAAACCCGGCGGATCGGCGTGGCGAATTTTCCGTTGCCGTTGCTGCGCATGGCCTACGAAGAAGTCCGCGCGCCGATCGTCTGCGATCAGGTCGAATATCATGCCTTGCTTGATCAAACCCCGCTGCTCACGTGGCTGCGCGCGCGGAACATGACCTTGATCGCGCACGTGCCGCTGGCGCGTGGGAAGCTGATCGATCATCCGGTCCTTGCGCGGATCGGGGCCCGCCACGGCGCGACGCCGGCGCAGGTGGCGCTGAAATGGTTGCTGGATCAGGACAGAGTCGCGGCGATCCCCAAAGCTGGACGGGACGCGAGTCAGAGGGAAAATCTGGCGGCGCTCGACCTGATGCTGGACGACGCGGACCGGGCGGCGATTGCCGCATTGCCGAAAGACCAACGCGTGGTGGACCCGCCATTCGCGCCAAAATGGGATTGAAGCCGCGCCCTCCCGCCAAACTTTCCCGTAACTGAAAAAAAGGAAACACCCATGCTTCGCATTCACGGCTCCGCCCGCTCCCGCGCCACCCGCACGCTTTGGATGGCGGGCGAGCTTGGCCTGGCCTACGAACACAATGACATCCTGCCCCGTTCCCCCGCCACGCAAACGCCGGAGTTCCGCGCGCTGAATCCCAACGGGCGGCTGCCGGTGATCGAGGACGATGGGTTCGTTCTGTATGAATCGATGGCGATCAATTTCTACCTCGCCAAAAAGCACAACAGCCCGCTCTACCCCAGCGACCCGAAGAACGAGGCGCTGACCCACCAGTGGAGCTTCTGGGAAACCGACCGTACCGACCGGCAACTCACGGATTACGTCAACAACACCACCGGCCCCGAAGAAAACCGCAACAAAGCCGTCGCCGACTCCACCTGGGCGCAGATCGTTGTCTCGATGGACGTGCTGAACGCGGCGCTGTCGAAGGCGGCGTGGCTGGCGGGACCGGCGTTTTCGCTCGCCGATCTGAATGTCGCGGCGGCGCTGTATCGGGCGCTGTTTCTCGATCT
>JAYWAX010000297.1:0-5540 GCA_043782125.1 Acetobacteraceae bacterium
GTCCGCCTTCGCGGACCATGACAGGATCGTTTTGACCGATTGACTCGTTAATCTTTGGGCGTCGCCATACGGCTGGCCCGCCGATATCTCCGAGGATGACGCGCTGGCTCGTCTGTTCGCGCTGAACCAAACCCGCGCCGCGGCGGGCGGGTAACATCGGACGCCAGAACGCGGTCGCGCCCGGACGCCTCGGCAGGAGGTGAAATTTCTTGCGCCATCCCCATGTTCCAGCGACTATCTCCCCGGACGACCGTATGAGTGAGCCAATGGCCGACATGGAATTGCTCGAAACCGAAACCGAAACGGAAGCCGTCGCCGCACCGGCCTTCGAAAGTCTGATCGCCCGGATGGAAGCGAAGTTTCGACTGGGCGCCACGGAGGCCATCCATCAGGCCCACCGCGCCGGTCTTGCCGCGCCGGTCCTGGGGGAAAACGGCCAGACCGCCTGGCTGTACCCGGATGGCACCGTCCGCGCGACCCGCGGCACATCGCACGGTGGCGGCCACCAATAGGCCGCTGCGATGCCGGCCCTGGCGATCGTCGCCGGCCCAAATGGCTCGGGTAAAACGACATTGGTGCGGAATGGCGCCCTGGATGGGCTCGTCGAGCCGCCCTTCGTCTGCCTCAACGCCGACGACATTGCCCGCATGTTCGCCGCGGGCGGCCAGCCCTCGGACAGTCAGAGTCTTTACGCGGCCCAGGTCTGCGATCGGTTGCTGGACGAGCGGATCGGGTCGGGGAATTCGGCCGTCCTGGAAACGGTTCTGTCGTCGGATAAGTACAAAAGCCGCGTCCTTGCCGCCCGGGAAGCCGGGTTTCAGATCGTTCTTGTCTACGTGTCCGTTAAGACCGCCGATCTGAACATTGCCCGCGTGTCGAACCGTCTCGTGTTGGGGGCTCATGGTGTCCCGCCCGAACGCATTGTCGCGCGCCGTGCCCGATCGCATGAGATGTTCGCGTGGTTCGCGGTGGCGGCGGATCGGGTCGTCGTCTTCGACAACAGCCTGGCTGTCCCGTCCGCGGTGGCTTTCAAGGACCGGGATGGCTGGACGCTGAGAAACCTGGAGGCTTTGGCGCCCGGTCTCGCCGGGACAATCCGGACACTGGCGGACGCGAAGCCGGAACTCTGACCGGCCCCCAATGTTGTGATCCGCGCCCGGACACCGTATGGCGCTACGCCAACGCAACCGACCAAGCCCAGGATCCCGCATTATGCCGACGCCGCTGCTGTTCGAACCGATATCCTTCCGCTCTGTCACCGCCAAAAACCGCATCGTCGTCGCGCCGATGTGCCAATACTCGGCCGATGACGGGCTTGGCGGCGACTGGCACATCCAGAACCTTGGCGCCAAGGCGGCGGGCGGCGCCGGCATCGTGATGGCCGAGGCCACCGCGGTCTCTGCCATTGGCCGCATCACCCATGGCTGCCTGGGCGGCTACGACCCAAAGCACCAGGCGCTTCTGACAAGGCTGGCCAAGGTCATCGCGCAATGCGGCGCGGTTCCCGCCATCCAGATCGCGCATGCCGGGCGCAAGGCGTCCTGCGATCTGCCGTGGTTGGGCGGCACGCCGATCCTGCCCCAGAACGGTGGCTGGGTGCCGGTCGCGCCAAGCGCCATTCCGATGGTCCCGGGCGCCGTCGATCCGCATCCGCTGTCGGCCGATGAAATCGGCGGCATCGTGGCCCAGTTCGCCGCCACCGCCCGCATGGCGCGCAACGCCGGCTTCAAGCTTCTGGAAGTCCACGGCGCGCATGGATATTTGGCGCACTCGTTCTTGTCGCCAATTTCGAACCATCGCAACGATCGGTACGGCGGCGACCTGAATGGGCGGATGCGCTTCACGATGGAGGTGCTGGACGCCGTCCGCGCCGAATGGCCGGCCGAGCTGCCGCTGTGGGTGCGCCTGTCCTGCTCCGATTACATGGCGGGCGGCAACACGATCGACGACATCGTCGAGGTCGCGAAAGCGCTGAAAGCGCGCGGCGACGTGGACCTGATCGATTGCTCCTCGGGCGGCGTGTCGAACGAGCAGAAAATCCCCTCGTTGCATCCCGGTTATCAGGTGCCCTTCGCCGATGCGGTTCGGAACCGCGCGGGGATCGCCACCGGTGCAGTGGGCCTGATCACCGAGCCAACCCACGCGGCCGAGATCGTCGCCAACGGCCGCGCCGACGTGGTGCTGCTGGCGCGCGGTCTGCTCGCCGATCCCGCCTGGCCGCTTCGCGCCGCCAAAGCCCTGGGCGTCAAGCCCGACCTGCTGCCGCAATATTCGCGCGCGGCGTTGTAACGGGATCGCCGTATGACCATTCGTCCGTTTCTCCGCCGGTGTCTCCCGCTGGCGGCTCTCGCGCCGCTGGCTTTAACGGCCGCTTCCTGCGGACCGGGGGTCAACCAGTTCGCGCCGGTCTGTCCGGTGCCGGGTCTGGTGAAACCGCTGGCGGAAATGGCCCGGTATCGCGGGGCGTCGCGCGACGTCCGCGACCTGGAGATACGGGCGCGAATCGTCGATATCGCGGGCACCTGCAAACCCGGCCGCGACGGGATCGTGCTGGCCACGGTCCGCATCGTGGCGGAGGTTTCGCGCGGACCGGCTCTGTCCGGTTCCCAATACACGCTGCCGATGTTCGTCGCCGTCACCGATTCCGGCGACGTCCGCGACAAGTCGCTGTATTCGGTCCCCGTCGAGTTCGATCGCGGGCAGGAACGCGTCCGCGCCGCCAGCGCCGAGATCGAGTTGGAGTTGCCGGTGTCCGCGACTAAAACCGCCGCAGCTTATGGCATTGTCGCGGGTTTCCAACTGACGCCCGACGAAGTCGCCGCTTACCGCCGCGATCGCCGCTGAGTCTGCGGCGCCGCCCCTGGGCTTTGCCGAGAATCGCGTTCGGGACCGGGTCCGTGCCCGATATCTGGCTCGGGGCGTGTATCCGCGGGGACCGCTTCCAGACATGGCAATCGTCTGAACCAGGCCACGCGCCTATCCCCGTCATGGAACGCCCCCCGAGCGGGCCATCGGTCGCAGCACAAAAGCATCCGGGGAGAGCATGACGCCCGGTTCACGTCAAAACGACGGGCGTGCCGCTGCCGATGGCCCGCTCGGGGGCGTGCCATGACGCGGAGAGGCCTGCGGCCGCATTCCAGCGCGTGCGCTGGCCATCCGTCTGCGCGCCATGACACGGACAGGTCAGACAGCCGCATCCCGGCGATTGCCCGTGCGCCAACGTAAATGCGCGCGATTGCACTATGCCCCCCAACATCTGCTATGGTCGCTGCATGAGCGATGAACCCCCCAAGGACCGGCCCAGCCAGGGAAGGCGGCGTGGCATGAAGAACCAGGATTGGGAGATCCCCCGGAACCTGCAACCGGAGCCCGACGATTACGCGTTCGATCTTGAACGGGCGCTGAAGGCCGTTGTCGGTCTGAAAACCTACGTGCCCTCGGACGCCTTTACCGCCAATACGCTTGGCTCGGAACGCGCGGGCAGCGGAGTCGTCATCAACGACACCGGCCTCGTGGCCACGATCGGGTATCTGATCACCGAGGCCGAGACGATCTGGATCACCGCCAATGACGGCCAGGTGGTGCAGGGACATGCGCTGGCGATCGATCAGGAAACCGGCTTCGGACTGGTTCAGGCGCTTGGCAAGCTGGACCTGCCGCATCTGGAGATCGGCGACTCGGACCGGTTGAAGGTTGGCGACCAGGCGATCTTCGCGGCGGGCGGCGGACGCCATCACGCGGTCGAAACAAGGATCGTCGGGCGGCAGGAATTCGCGGGCTACTGGGAATATGTCCTGGACGACGCCCTGTTCACCGGTCCCGCGCACCCGTTCTGGGGCGGCTGCGGTCTGATCGGCACCGACGGCAAGCTGATGGGGATCGGCTCCCTGATCCTGCAGCAGGGCGACGGGAAGGGCCGGCGGGTCGATATGAACATGGTCGTGCCGATCGGTCTGCTGTCGCCGATCCTGAAAGATCTGCTCAGCTACGGCCGCGTCAACCGGCCCGCGCGTCCTTGGCTGGGCATGTACGCGACCGAGTCGGGCGACGACATCATGGTCGGCGGCCTGTCCGAAACCGGCCCGGCGGCCAGCGCGGGCGTGCGCGCCGGCGACAAAATTCTGATGGTCAACGACGAAGACGTGCCGGACCTTGCGGGCCTCTGGCGCCGCGTCTGGGCTTCTGGCAGCGCCGGGGCGGAAGTGCGCCTGCGGGTCGAACGCGACAATGCGCCCAGACGGATCAGCGTCCGCTCGGCCGATCGCGTGAGCTTCCTGAAGTCGCCGAAGCTGCACTGATGTCCGATACGCCGGAAACCCGGCTGCGCGGCGCCATCGTTCCGGTGACGCCGTTTCAGCAAAACTGCGCGATCCTTTGGGACGACGCCACGAAGCAGGCCATGGTCGTCGATCCCGGCGGCGATGTGGCACGCATTCTCGACGCGATCGACCAGACTGGCGCGAACGTCGAACGGATACTTCTTACGCATGGCCACCTGGACCACGCGGGCGGCGCGGCGAGCCTCGCGGAGGCGCTGCGGGCGCGCCCAGGTGCGGGCCTCGTGCCGATCGAGGGACCGGACCGGCGCGACGAATTCCTGCTGAACGGGATTGCGGCGCAGGCGGCGGCTTACGGGTTCGACGCGCGCGATGTCGCGCCGGATCGCTGGCTGTCAGAGGGTGACTCGATCGCCCTCGGCCCCCATCGCTTCGACGTTCTGCACTGTCCCGGCCACACCCCTGGGCATCTCGTCTACGTAAACCATGCGGCGCGATTCGTGCTTGTGGGCGACGTGCTGTTTCAGGGCTCGGTCGGGCGGACCGATTTCCCGTATGGCGATTCGAGCGCGTTGATCGATGCGATACAGACGAAGCTGCTGCCTCTGGGCGACGATTTTTCCTTTATCTGCGGGCATGGTCCGGGATCGACGATTGGGGCGGAGCGGCGGACCAATCCATTTTTGCGCGGTTGAGTGCCGGAATCGCGTCGAGGTGGCGCGTGCTTCGCGCGGTGAAACTGGTTTCGAAAAATTAATCAATTTCCGGCTCGATTTCCCTGCATCGTTGGCCGCGCTGTTCCGGGCGGTTCGTTTCGGATGCCATCTTGCGCGCGTTGGATTTTTTGCTAACGTCCGCCGCGTATGTGGGAGATGTGTTGGGTGAATTACGTACCTCCTTTCGAAGCAATCAAGGCGCTGGTGAGTTTCGCTGCCGTGAAAGGGGAACTGACCGTCAGCGCCAGCTATGCTCAATTTACCGCGATGATCCGGTTTATGTTGCAAAGCGTGAAGGTGGACGAGGACTGGTACCGCCGCCAGTATCCCGACGTCGCGGAGGCGATCCGCACGGGCATCGTGCCCAACGCGCAAGAGCATTTCATCAATGACGGTTATTTCGAGGGACGGATGCCGTTTTTAATCCAGATCGACGAACCGTTTTATCTGGAACAAAATCCGGGCCTTGCCGGATATGTAGAGCGCGGGGAGTTGGAATCCGCGCAACAACACTTCAACGACAATGGCTATCGCGAGGGACGCAGGC
>JAYWAX010000298.1:0-5531 GCA_043782125.1 Acetobacteraceae bacterium
ACCCAGGACCAGTTGCACATCCACATCGATTGCGTGCGCCGCGATGTCCGCGACGCGCTGGCCGCGCACCGCGGCGCGATCGACGTTTACTGGGACGAATTTCCCGTGCGCCTCGCCAGTCAAACCTGGCGCGCCTACCGCATCGACGGCGAGAACCTCGGCGCGACCGATCCCTTCCGGCTTCTGGCCGATGGCCTTCCCGATGCCGCGACCGAAATGGACCGCCACAGCCTGGTCTTGGTTGGCATGACCTGGAGCAACGGAGTTAAAGGCTTCGCGCTGCTTGACGGACGCGCCGGATTGTCACCTCCGAACCGCGGTGCAAGCGAGGTCTTGCAAGACCATGACTGCGCCCTGGCGCGCTGAGCCGGCGCCGGTGTAGCGTCGAACCAAGAGAGGAAAACCACATGAGCGCAGTGTCAGCCACCACACCGGTCACGATCGGAATTCATCCCCTGCATGCCGCGCCCGGCGCGCCCGGTCTGGGCGCGGAGGTCACGGGTGTGGATTTGCGGCGCATCGGCGACGCCGATTTCGCCGCCGTCCATCGCGCCTGGATCGATCATCAGGTGCTATTGTTCCGCGACCAAAACCTGACCGACCCGGACCTCGCCGCATTCTCCCGCCGCTTCGGCGATCTGGACCACGCGCCCATCCAGGAAAACGGGCGCGCCATCGGCAGCGGGATGCCGGAAATCTACGTCGTTTCGAACGTGATTGAAAACGGCGTCGCGATCGGAAGTCTCGGCTATGGCGAGGCTGTCTGGCACACCGACATGTCCTACCTCCCCTCCCCGCCCAAGGCGAGCATGCTGTACGCGCTGGAAATCCCACCGGCGGGTGGCGACACGTCGTTCGCCGACATGTACGCGGCCTTCGACGCGCTGCCAGACTCGTTACGAAACCGTGCATTGGGCCTGAAGGTGAAGCACGACGGCACGTATAACAGCGGCGGTTTCGTGCGTCAGGGCGTGACGCCGACAGACGATCCACGGGAGGCTCCGGGAACGATGCATCCACTGGTTTGCACCCACCCGGAAAGCGCCCGCCGCATGCTTTATTTAGGCCGGCGGAAAATGGCGTGGCTGGAAGGATTCGGTCTGGCCGAGTCCGACGCGCTGCTGGACGAAATCTGGACTTATGCAACACGGGCGCAACTGGTCTGGACGCACAAGTGGCGCGCCGGCGATCTGGTGTTGTGGGATAATCGCTGCACCATGCACCGGCGCGATCCGTTCGACGCGACGACGCGCCGGATCATGCACCGGACGCAGGTGAAAGGCTCGGCGCCGCCCGCGGCCTAACTCAGGCTGCCCGGGTAATCCCGCCAGATACTGGGTTCCAGAATCGGCGCCGGTTCCAGTGTCCGCCAATGCGCCACGATTTCCGACGCAGTGGCGTTCCAGACGCCGGTGTGGCCGGTCGCGAACTGGAAAAATGTTTCCAACAGCCGGATGCGATGGCCGAACCCGACGGCATAGGGATGCAAGGTCATGTGAAAATGCCGCCCACGGCGGTACTGCGCGGCGAACTCCGCCCGCCAGTTGCGGAACAAGGAGTCCGCGTGTTCCAGGCCGGTGCCCTTGGTGGGGAACAGCAAAAACCACTGATCGTCGTAATGATAATAATACGGCATCGTCAGGATCGATTTTTTCGTGGCCGGGTCCACCACCCAATGATGCGGCACATCGTCGGCCAGCCCGTTGCCGTGCCAGGCGAACCCCGCATCGATCAGCAAATCCATCGTGTTCGGGCTTATGGCGCCAACACCGTAAGGATCGCCCTGCCGTGGCAACGAAAACCACCCCTCGGGGCGCCGCCCGGTGATATCGGCCAGAATTTGAGAGGTCAGCGCGATGCGCGCGGCTTCGTCGTCACGTGAAAGCCCGTTCGGATCTTCGTGTTTAAAGCCTTCGGCAGCGATTTCGTGGCCGTCCCGGGTCAGCTCGCGCAGCGCGCGCGCCTGCACCCGCGCCATGACGGCGGGCACCGCGAAACTCGCTTTCAAACCGAACCGATCCAATGCGTCCTTCAGCCGGTCGAACCCCTCGCGCAGTCCGAATTGCGCCTTCGGGCTGGCCAGATCGCTTTCCGAAATACCCTTCGGCCCCGAGGCAACGCTTAAATCCACCGTGATGCTGAACGCGCAACGATATCCGGCGGGCCAGCGAACATCCGCGTCGGCGAAACCTTTTCCGGTGGAAATGGTATATCCGTCTTTCCAGGGCATGACGCGCTCCGCTCAGGGATGGGTGGCGAGAATATGACGCGCCACGCTCTCGCAGTCTGGCATCCAGACGCCCGGCAGCGCCTTCATCCGGACGATCAACCGGTCCAGCATGTCGATCCGTTGCGCCCGCCCGGACACGAAGGGATGTAGGCAAATATTGAGATATCCACCCGTGTGGTATTGTTGCAAAAACGCCTCCCACCACATGTCCAGAACCCGGTCGGAATCGGTGATCCGCTGCGCCGCGTTGCCCGATCCGAGCCAGGAAAAACTGTAAAACATCGCGTCGTCGATCGCGTAATGGAACGGCAAATTCAGCATTTCGTTCGCGCCGTTTTTGTCGCGCAGATAAAATGGCAGATGATCCGCGCATTCGTGAGAGGTGTAGATAAAACCTTCCTGCTTCAACAGGCCGAGCGAATGATCGCTGCGCGTGCCCACCGGCATTTTCCGCGTGATTTCCGACAGCGCCGCGCCGGTCTTTTGCAGATGATCCAGTTCCATCCTGGGGTCCTTCGGCACCCGGTGCTCCCACATGTGATCGGCGATCTCGTGCCCGCCGGCATGCGCTGCGCGCAACGCGTCGGGGTATAATTCGCGGATTCGACCCGGCGTGAAAATCGTCGCCTTTATGCCATGGCTGCCGAACAGCGCTATCAGACGCCAGATGCCGACGCGCCCGCCGAATTCTCCCTTGGCCAGTTGCATCGGCGGTTCGTTCATGAGCCGGCGCAGCAGCATTGCGTCGAAATCGGCAGTGAAATTCACCGCGATTCGTACGCCCTCCGGCCAGAGGATTTTTGGAATCCGCCTGTGCCGGGCATCGTAATCTCGCGCGGCGGATGCCAGCGACTCCAGTTCTCGATCCAGCGCCGCTGTCATGGTACGGTCCCTCCGCCGCCAACCTATGGTAGACCGGTGGAAACAGCCATAGGAGTAAAGGCATGGCATCCCGCGAAAGCGCCATCCAACGCGCATTGATTTTTTTCGACGGCGGCGGATTTGAAACGCGCCTGTCCGATCTGGTGTCCATCCCCAGCACCTCGCAGGACCCCGCCGCCGCGCCAGACGTTTTGCGGTATCTCGCCGAAGCCATCCAGCCCTGGCTCGAACGCCTGGGCTTTTCCGTCGCGATCCACCCGAACCCCCGCGCCGGATTCAGCCCGATCCTGACGGCAGAACGTATCGAAGGCCCGGGAATTCCGACAATTCTCACGTACGGCCACGGCGACACGGTGCGCGGGTTGGAAGATCAGTGGACCGGCGGACTCGATCCCTGGACCGTCACCTCGCGCGGCGATCGCTGGTACGGCCGGGGCACCGCCGACAACAAAGGCCAGCACGCCGTCAACCTATCCGCGCTGGAGGCGGTGCTGGCGGAACGCGAGGGCAAACTCGGTTTCAATATAAAGCTCGTTCTGGAAACCAGCGAAGAACGCGGCTCCATCGGACTGCGGGAGTTCGTGGCCGCGAACCGCGCCGCGCTCGCCGCCGACGTGCTGATCGCCAGCGACGGGCCACGCGTCATGCCGGACGTCCCGACAATCGCCACGGGCACCCGCGGCACCTATCATTTCGACCTCGTCGTGGATTTACGGCCGGGCGGCGTCCATTCCGGCCATTGGGGCGGGCTGACCACCGATCCCGCCATCGTATTGATCTCCGCACTTGGCGCGATCGTCGATCGCAAAGGCAAAATCCTCGTCCGTGACTGGCTGCCCCGAAATGGCGTGCCGGCGCAGGTGCGCGCCGTTCTCGCCGGATGTCCGGTGGGCGGCGGCGGCGAGGCCGCGACGATCGATCCAGACTGGGGCGAGCCGGGCCTGACGCCGGCCGAAAAAATCTACGGCTGGAACAGTTTTATTGTCCTCGCAATGCTGTCGGGAAAACCGGACGCGCCGGTGAATGCCGTCGCCCCCAATGCCCGCGCCACGTGTCAAATCCGTTACACCGTCGATACCGATCCCGCGGGCTTCGGAGACTCGCTGCGAAAACACCTGGACGCCGAGGGTTTCTCGAACGTCCGGATCGAAAATCCCGGTGTGCGCATGCCCGCCAGCCGCACCGATCCGGCGAATCCCTGGGTGCGTTGGACCGTTGCCAGTATGGAACATTCTCTTGGCAAGCACGTCCAGGTGATCCCGAATTCGTCCGGCGGCCTGCCCGGCGACGTTTTCGTCGATCATCTCGGCGTGCCGCTGGTCTGGGTGCCGCACAGTTATAACGGCTGCAAACAGCACGGCCCCGACGAACATTTTCTACGGGGACCGGCGCGCGAGGGGATCGCGGCTTTCGCCGGTCTGTGGTGGGATCTGGGCGAAGCTGGAACGCCCAGATAATGGGTTTCAAGGGCCTGGCTGGTCCATTTGCTGGCGGTCCAAAAGGTCGCGATACGGGCCGGGACGGGCGGCCAGCGCGGCGGGCGAGCCGTCGTCGATAATATGGCCGCGGTCCATCACGACGATCCGGTCGAACCGGCGCAGGGTCGAAAGACGATGCGCGATCGCGATGACCGTGCGGCCCCGCATCAATTCGTCCAGCGCCGCCTGGATCAGTTGTTCCGATTCTGTATCCAGCGCGCTGGTCGCCTCGTCCAGCAGCAGGATCGGCGCGTCCTTCAACAACGCACGCGCGATCGCCAGGCGCTGGCGTTGCCCGCCCGACAGCATGACCCCGCGATCGCCGACCATCGTGTCGAAACCCTGCGGCAGCGCCTCGATAAACTCCCGGCACCGCGCCGTCCCGGCGGCGGCGAGCATCTGGGCGTCCGTCGCGCCGGGGTGGCCATAGCAGAGGTTTTCCCGCACCGTGCGGTGGAACAAGGAAATATCCTGCGGCACCAAAGCCAAAGTGTCGCGCAGGCTGGTCTTCGTTATGTCGCGGATATCGTGACCATCGATCGCGATCCGGCCGCCGCTCACGTCGTGGAAACGTTGCAACAACGACAGCACAGTGGATTTGCCCGCGCCGGAATACCCGACCAGACCGACCCGCTGACCCGGTGCGAGCGTGAGGTTGAATGTCGCCAGTACCGGCGTGCGGCCGGGGTAGCTGAAACTCACGTCTTCGAACGTCACCTGCCGCGGTCCCGGCGGCAGCGCGATCGCACTGGGCGCATCGGGCAATTCCTGGGGCAACAACAACGCGCCGATCGCTTCCTCCAGCCGCGCCATATACTGCGTCAGATCGACCAACGACACCGCGAGATCGCGCGTGCCGTGCAAAATCGTGAACGCCAGCGAGGTCAGCAGCACCAGGTCGCCCACCGTCGCCTGACCGTCCAGCCATAACATCACGCCCG
>JAYWAX010000299.1:0-15190 GCA_043782125.1 Acetobacteraceae bacterium
CGCATCCGCCGGGCGCGGTGCGCCGGACGGATTTGCATGGGGATCGTTACCATTAAGCGCGGCCGCTTCGGATGAAGCCATCGCACCAAGGCAACGCCGGCAAATAAGTGCGTCGGCACATCGGCAAAGTTGCCGTATGGACCAAAACCTTAGGGATTGTTCGACACGGTTGATCGATTGGATTATTGTCGAACAAGCCCTAAGAGTTCGGAAACACCTTGCCACCGGTCCGTTCGCGGCCGGCGGTTGGCCCGGAGGACAAGCGATGCAGGCAGTTTTGAAAGACAAATTGGTCGCGGCCAGCGACGACATCGTGGCTATCGGCGGATACGAATACTTCCCGCCGGGCTCGGTGCAACGGGACTGGCTCGAAAAATCGCCGAAAACAGCCAACGATCTGCTGTGCCCGCACGGCGTGCAATTCTACGACGTTGTGGTGGACGGAGAGCGCCACGTCCGCAACGCCTGGTCGTACGAATCGCCGCAACCGAAAATGGAACCGGTGCGCGACCGGTTCGGTTTCTGGGAAGACGTGGTGGTCCGCTGATCAGTCCTTCAGCGAGTCCAGCGTCGGCGTCCGGTAACGATCCGCCGGATCGTCCCAGCCCTTGAATGCGGGCTTGCGCTTGTCCGAGAAAGCCGCGCGCGATTCCATCAGATCGCTCTTCGCGCCATGGTCGTGCAGCGCACCGGCGAGCCGCTTCATGGCCGCGTCCGGCTCCGGGCGCATCTGACGCATCATGTGAACCGTGTTGACCCGCGACGCGGGCGGCAAAGTCAGCAGATGTTCCGCCATTTTCAGCGCTTCTGGCATCAAAGCGTCCGCGTCCACCACGCGGTTCAGGAAGCCGATGTCGTAAAACCGTTCGGCAGTGAAGCGGAACCCCAGCGCCATTTCCATCGCAATCGGATACGGCACGTTGGCGATGTGGCCGTGATTGTAACCGCCGAGCAGCCAGCGCTTGGCCTCCGATACCTCGAACACCGCGCCTTTCGCGGCCAGGCGCAGGTCGGTGCGTTCCACCAGCATGAACCCGCCGCCCATGGCGAAGCCGTTGACCGCGGCGATGACCGGCTTTTCCAGCGCGCCGGACATGAACGGGTCTTCCATCGCGGGCCGCCGCCCGCCCGGCGCGCCGTCCTTCAACGATTCGCGCATGTCCTCGCCCGCGCAGAAGCCGCGCCCGGAACCGGTGAAAATCGCGACTTCCAGGCCATCGTCGTGGCGGAACGCGGTCCAGGTCTCCGCCAGTAACGATCGCATTTCGTGGTTCAGCGCGTTCAGCGCCTCCGGCCGGTTCATGCGGACGACGAGGATCTGTCCGTGACGTTCGGTTTCGACGACAGCCATGGTGCGCGATCTCCGGGGAATGAGACCCAATCAATACCAGGGCGCCCGGTCCCGGGAAAGCCTGGGCACAACGGGAAAGACAGGATGCATGCGGGCGACGCAATGCCGCAAAGCCGCGCCAGCCGCCCAAAACCTGTTTGACCTGCGTCAATGCGGAATCGGCGAATGTGGTTCGGTATGCCCCGTGAACACCGCAAGGAGACACGCCCATGTACGCCACCGATGTGATGACAACCAACGTGATCTCGGTCACGCCGGACACCAGTGTCCGGGAACTCGCGGAAATTCTGGGGCGGCACGGGATCAGTGGGGCCCCGGTGGTGGATGCGGCAAACACCTTGGTGGGAATTGTCAGCGAGGGCGATTTGCTGCACCGCGCAGAGACCGGGACGGACCGGCGTACCAACCGGCGGCGGCCGCGCTGGCTGGACGCCTTCGTGGGCGGGCGGGACGACGCCCAGGATTATGTGCGCTCGCATGGTCACGCGGTGAAGGACGTGATGACGCGGGATGTCGTGACCGTGACCGAAATGACGGACCTGACCGAACTCGCCAATTTGCTGGAAACAAAGCGGATCAAGCGCGTGCCGGTGCTGCGGGATGGGCGGGTCGTCGGGATCGTCAGCCGCTCGAATCTGGTCCGGGCGCTGGCGGCCGCGAATTTCGGGGCCGCCCCGGACGCGCTGGCCGGCGACCGGAGCATCCGCCACGCGCTGCTGACCGAGCTCAGCGGCCGCGACTGGGCTTGCATCTGGGCTGCCGACATCCTGGTGCGCGACGGCGTGGTGCATTTTTGGTGCGCCGACGACCGGCCAGACGCGCAACGGCAGGCCTTGCGGGTGGCGGCAGAGAACATCCCGGGCGTGCGGAGCGTGGCCGTACATGTCGTGCCAATGTCGGTGAATCCGGCAATTTAACCGCGCAGATCGATCTTTCGCGGGCGTGAGATCATTCGGTGACGGCTTGATCCGGCGCGGCTTGTGCCGGCGTTTCCGGTGGTTTCAGTCGCGCGAACGCCGCCGCATCGGGCCGGAGATCGCTCAGCGCAACGGTCTCCGTTGACGTGTTCGAAGTGGGCGCGCCTCGCCGTCGAAGCCCGCGCGCCCGCGCCACGTGCCGGCGCGCGGCCTCCAGTGCCGGTCCGGAAAGGATCAGTTTCGCACAGCCCAGTGCATCCCAGGCGCGCGCGGAAAAATCGGGGTGCAGAGTCGCGACCTTGCCGCCATTGTCGAACCGCGCCCGGTCGCCGGTATCGAGGTAGGACTCGACCGGCAGACCCTCTGCCAGCAGCACATCGTGCTCGTCCAGTTCGATGTGGAAATACGTCGCCTCCGCCCATGGCACCTGAACGATATCGACGCCTGCGGCCAGGTATTTAATGGGGACCAGCGCGTCGGTCACCCAAACCGCGTGATCCGGCGACAGGTACAGGTCGCGCCGTGGCAGACCCGGACCGAACGCGCCGGCGGCGACGCGGAAGGGCCAGACCTGCTCGGGATGGGGATGACGCGCGCAATCGACGCGGCGGTGGCCGATCCAGACGATCGGCGCCATGCCCCCGTCGTGCAGCAGCACGCGATCGCCCGGCCGCAGCGTTTCGACCGCGAACTGGCCGCGATCGGTGGCAATGCGAGTCCCCGCGGCGAAGCACGGCGCCGGCGCCACGGGCGCGGCCATCAGTCCGATCAGCGTGCCGGTTCCGCTGTTCGCCCCGGCCTGCACAGCGAGGTTGGCGTACAGGCCGCCCAAGGTCTGCTCGTAAAGATTGCCGCCGCCGATGACGCGCAACAATCCGCCGATCGGGTCCAAAGTGGCCGACACGCCCCCGCCATACCCAAAATCCACCAGATCGATCGACCCGCCCTGGGCGAGAACCGTCCCGCTGACAACCTCCCCGGCGCGGATCGCCTCGATGCCGCCGCTGGCGACCACCGTATCGACGGCATTGGCACCGGAATAAACGAATTGCAGGCCGCCATCGCGCAGGATCGCGCCGCTGACGGTGCCGCCATAGGCAACGTATTCGGTCCCGCCGCTGACCATGGCGCCGGTGACCGTGCCGCCGAACTGGATCGTCTCGCTCCCGCCAGAGCCCACAAAGCTCGCAGAGGCGACGCCCCCGGTGAAGACGTATTCCGAACCGCCGGCGCGAACGATCGTGTCGCGGCCGATGCCGCCGTCCTCGACAAACACGGTTCCGCCGCTGCCCGCAGTGGTCCCGCTGGCGATCCCGCCCGCAGTCACGATCAGAAAACCGCCGCTCAGGATCGATCCGCCGGCAACCCCGCCCGCGACCGTTTCCGTGCCGCCTGCGCTGACGATCGTGAAGGAAGCGATGCCACCGGAGGCCACGTGTTCGGTCCCGCCGCTGCCGATGGCGGTCCCGCTGGCAATGCCGCCGGCGAGGGCGGATTGGGTTCCGCCGGATAACACGGTGAAATGCGCGGTGCCGCCCGAAACGGTTTGTGTGCCGCCGGCGCTGACAACGGCGAAACTGGCGATGCCGCCGGTATTGACCAATTGGCTGCCGCCCGCGCGGATCGCGGTGGCGCTGGCGATGCCACCCGACAACACCATCTCGGCGCCGCCCATGTCGATCGCGGTCCCGCTGGCGGTGCCGCCATTATAAACATATTCGGTGCCGCCGCCGCCGACGCTGGTGCCGTTCGCCTGGCCGCCATTATAAACGTAAGCCGCGCCGCCATCGCTCACGACGGTGAAATTGGCGAGGCCGCCGTTATAGACGTAGGCCGCACCGCCGCTGCTGACGACAGTGTCGATGGCAACGCCGCCAGACAATACGTCGAGCTCGTCGCCGTTCCGAAGCACGATGCCGCTGCTGGTCGCACCCGCGGTCACGGTATAGGCGGTCATGACGGGACTCCGCTTTCATTTTTTGAAAGTGCGGAAGTCTGTCTAAGGCGCGTTCCTTAACGAACGGCTAAGATCGGCAGTTTTTCGCACCCGCGGCGAAGCCCCGGGGGAATTGGGCGAGGGAAAGAAAGCACCGGGGCTTTGCCCCAGACCCCACGAGGGCTTTGCCCCTCGACCCCACCAGGGCCTCGGCCCCTGGACCGCGATCGATTTTGGTAGGCGGCTAAGGCGACGCCCAAAGATTAACGAGTCAATCGGTCAAAACGATCCTGTCATGGTCCGCGAAGGCGGACCATCCACGATTTGCGGTGCTGGACTGGTAAAGGACGTGGATGGTCCGCCTTCGCGGACCATGACGGGGTGTGGCGGCGGGTGCCTCAAACGGAGCGGTTATTCTTCGCCGTCGCCTAAGCGCGACCACCCCGCCGCATGGCCTGCGGCGCGGCCCGTCAGGTTGCCCATCGCCGCCATTCCAACATCCCCGTGCGCGGCGATATCCGGTCGCGGGCGCCACGGCGGTTTGTGGCGATCGCCAATGGACCGGCGCCTTCCCTTGACAGCGCGACACCCCGCCTGCTTGATCCGGCGCGTTTTCCCACTGGAAAGTTTCTCTGAATGGCGACTGCCAAAGCGGCCAAGGTCAGGCGTCAACCGAACGTCTGGGTCGAAAATATCAAGACCGTGGTCTATGCCATGCTCATCGCCGTCGGCGTGCGCACGATCGCGTTCGAGCCATTCAATATCCCCTCGGGCAGCATGGTGCCCACGCTGCTGGTCGGCGATTATCTGTTCGTCTCCAAATACTCCTACGGCTATTCGAAATTCTCGCTGCCCTTCTCGCCGCCGCTGTTCTCCGGGCGCATCTTCGGCTCGGTCCCCGAACGCGGCGATGTCGCGGTGTTCAAATACCCGCGCGATACCTCCACCGACTACATCAAGCGAATCGTCGGCCTGCCCGGCGACCGGTTGCAAATGAAACAAGGCAACCTCTACATCAACGGCCAGCTTTGCCCGCGCGAGCCCCTGGGCAACTACGAAACCAACGACTCCGGCTATCGCCAGGTTGAAAAACGTTATGTCGAGACCCTGCCCAACGGAGTCCGTCACGACATCCTGAAAGCAACCGACGGCACGGACATGAGCCGCCGGCCCGGCTTCGATCCGGCCCGGGAGTTCGACCCCAACAACACCATCGAATACGTCGTCCCGGCCGGTCACGTCTTCGCCATGGGCGACCACCGCGACAACTCCGCCGACAGCCGCTTCGTGAACCAGGTGGGATTCGTGCCCATCGAAAACCTGGTGGGTCGCGCCGAAATCCTGTTCTTCTCCGTCGATCCCGGCCATCCCTGGTACCAGGTCTGGTGGTGGCCGGTCGATATTCGCTGGAGCCGCCTGTTACAGCGGATCCGTTAAGCCCGTGAGCGCGGCGCTGGACGCCATCCTTGGATACCGCTTCGTCCGCGAAGACCTGCCGCGCGAAGCCCTGACCCACCGCTCTGCCCTGCAAGGCAAGCGCGCGGGCGGCGGATCGAACGAACGCCTGGAATTCATCGGCGACCGCGTGCTTGGCCTGCTGATCGCCGAATGGATCGCCGAACGCTTCCCGAAGGAGCAGGAGGGCGACCTCGGACGCCGCCTCGCCTCCCTCGTCTCGCAGCCGATCCTGGCCCATGTCGCCGACACGATCGGTCTTGGCCAGGCGCTGTCCGTCGCGCCTGGCGAGGCACGGGCCGGGGTCCAACGCCGCGCCACAGTCCTGGCCGACGCGCTGGAAGCCGCCTTGGGCGCGATCTATCTCGACGGCGGTCTCGAACCTGCCCGCGCGTTCGTCCGCCGCGCCTGGGCCGGCGCGATGGACGCGCAGGAGGCGCCGCCGAAGGATGCGAAGACCGCGTTACAGGAGTGGGCGCAGAAACGCGGCCTCGAGCTGCCGGACTACGCGGTCACCGAGCAAAGCGGTCCGCCGCACGCGCCCTTGTTCGAAGTCACCGTCACGGTCGGCGCACTGTGCGGCCGGGGTGCCGCAGGCAACAAACGCGCAGCCGAGCAAATGGCAGCGGAAAATCTTTACCGGAGTCTTCCGATATGACAACCCGTTGCGGTTTCGCCGCGATCGTGGGCGCGCCGAACGCCGGCAAATCGACGCTGCTCAACCGGCTGACCGGCGCCAAGCTGTCGATCGTTTCTCCCAAGGCACAGACGACGCGGTTCCGGGTGCTGGGGATTTTCATCCGCGACGGCGCCCAGGTGCTGCTGGTGGATACGCCGGGTATTTTCCGGCCGCGCCGGAAGCTGGACCGGGCGATGGTGAAGGCGGCCTGGAGCGGCGCCGCCGATGCCGATCTGGCGTTGCTGCTGGTCGACTCCAAGGCGGGCGCCACCGCCGCGGTGAGGGACATCGCCAAGAACCTTGGCGAGTCAGGCCGCCGCTGCTGGCTGGTGCTGAACAAGACCGACCTGGTGCCCGCATCCTCGCTGCTGCCGCTGATCGCGACGCTGACCGTGCTGGCACCGTTCGAGGAAACCTTCATGGTCAGCGCCAACACCGGCGACGGCGTGTCGGAACTGGGGTCGGCGCTGGCAGCGGCGGTGCCGGAAGGCCCGTTCTTGTATCCGGAGGACGACCTGACCGATCTGCCCGACCGGCTTCTGGCGGCGGAGACGGTGCGCGAACAAATCTTCCTCCAGACCCACGACGAGGTGCCCTATGCCGCCACCGTGGAAACCGAGAGTTTCAAGGAACGCCCTGACGGGTCCGTGCGGATCGAGGTCACGATTTTTGTTTCGCGTCCGGGACATAAGGGGATTCTCATCGGCGACAAAGGCACCAAAATTCGCGACATCGGCGCGCGGGCACGGCGCGACCTGAAAGGCCTGTTGGAGCGCGAAGTGCATCTGTTCCTGAACGTGAAGGAACGCGCGGGCTGGGACGAGGAAGGCGCGCGGCTCCGGGCGATCGGGTTGGACGATCCGGGGTAAACTGTGGCTCGGCGTGCGGCCGGGATGCTGGGTCGCGCGATGGATCAAGCGTTTGGATATTTGGTTTCAGAGGAACTGCCGGAACGATTGACCGTTCGCTGTGTCCTCTCCCCGTCATGGCACGCCCCCGAGCGGGCCATCGGGGGCGGTACACCATTGCGAGAGTGGCCACGATCGTCAGCGGCAAGTGCCCTTTGTCCAATCGCCATGCCGTTCCCGATGGTCCGGTCAAGCCGAACCATGACGGGGGGGGGAATGCCTCGCAAGAGTCACGCGTTTGGCCAATAGGTATCGGAGTAACCGCTTGAAGATGGCCCCGCGCCGTTCTCCGTCATGGTTCGGCTTGACCGGGCCATCGGTGGCGGCACATTCCCGTGATTCAGGGCGCAGGACGTGCCGGTCCCGATGGTCCGGTCAAGCCGAACCATGACGAGAAAGGATGCGACTTTCACTCAGGCGATTGCCCGTATCTGGTTTCAAATACGCAACGCCTATCCGCACGGTCTCCGCCAGACCGGACGCGCGCCCTCCGCCGGGACGCGCTTCCCGAACCCCGGGCTCAGGCCGGGATTCGAACCTTCATTTCCGTAATACCGTGGATCAGATTGGAATAACTGCGCGACGGTTCCTCCACCACCTCGATCGCGGGGAAGCGCTTCAGAATTTCCTCCCACAAGATCGTCAGTTGCATTTCCGCCAACCGGTTTCCCACGCAACGATGAATGCCGAACCCAAACGACAAATGCTGGCGCGGGCGCGCGCGGTCGATGATAAAGCTGTCGGCGTTCTCGATTTCCTCGCTGTCGCGGTTGCCCGAGATATACCACATGGCGATTTTTTCGCCCTTGCGGATCTGCTTGCCGCCAAGTTCGGTGTCCTGCATCGCGGTGCGCCGCATATGCACCACCGGCGACTGATACCGGATGATTTCCGGCACCATCTTTTCCACCAGCGCCGGGTTCGCGCGCAGCTTCGCGTATTCGCCGGGAAATTTGTTCAACGCCCACAACCCGCCGGTGATCGAGTTCCGCGTCGTATCGTTGCCGCCGACGATCAACAGCAACATGTTGCCCATGAATTCCGACGGACGCGACGGCAAATCCCGCGTCGCGTCGGCATGGGCGAGCATCGAGATCAGATCGGGCTTCGGCGGTTCCTTCGCCCGCGTGTTCCACAGATCCGTCATATAGGACAACATCTGTTGCAACACCGCGTCGCGCTTCTGTTCGGTATCGATTTCCGTTCCGGCGCGGGTGTTGACGGATGCGACATTCGACCAATACGTCAGCAACCGCCGTTCCGCGAACGGAAAGTCGAACAATGTCGCCAGCATTTGCGTCGTCAGTTCGACCGCCACCAGATCGACCCAGTCGAACACCTCGCCGCGGGGCAGGCTGTCCAGGATGCGCCCGGCGCGTTCGCGGATCGTGCTCGCCAATTTCGCAAGGTTCAGCGGCGCCACGATTGGCGACACCACTTTCCGCTGCGCGTCGTGTTTCGGCGGGTCCATGGCGATGAAGCTTTCGCGCCGGAATTCGAACGGCACGTCGCGCAGCGCGATCCCCCCCATGGACGCGTCGGAGGAATAAATATGGTGCGACGTGTCCACCGTCATGATGTCGCGATAGCGCGTGGCGGACCAGTAAGGACCGTACATCGGACTGTTAACGAAATGAACTGGATCGTCGCGCCGCAGCCGCGCAAAGAAGCCGGCCCAGGTATCTTCTTGGTAGAGATAGGGGTTGCTGACGTCGATGTCTTCCAGCGGCATGGACCAGGGGTCCAGATGCGCGCGCGCTTTATAATCGATGGCGACGGGTGCGTTCACGGGACGTCCTCCTTATTTTCTTATTAACCGGGAATGCGCACCATCATCGACGAAATCCCATGCACGAAGCTGGAGAAAACGCGCTTCGGCTCTTCCACCAGTTCGATGAACGGGAAACGCTTCATGATTTCTTCCCAGAGTATGGTCAATTGCAGTTCCGCGAGCCGGTTGCCGACGCAACGATGGATGCCGAAGCCGAACGACAGATGCTGGCGCGGGCGCGCGCGGTCGATGATGAAACGATCCGGTTCGTCGATGGCGTCCGCGTCGCGGTTGCCGGAGATATACCACATCGCCAGCTTGTCGCCCGCGCGGATGGTTTTGCCGCCGAGTTCGAAATCCGACAGCGCGCTGCGGCGCATATAGGCCAAAGGCGTCTGCCAGCGGATGATTTCCGGCACCATATTTGGAATAAGGCCCGGATTTTCGCGCAATTTGCGGTATTCGTCCGGGTGCTTGTTCAACGCCCACAGCCCGCCGCTGATGGAATTGCGCGTGGTATCGTTGCCGCCGACAATCAGCAAAACGCAGTTTCCCATGAACTCCATCGGGTCCATGTTCCGCGTGGACTCGCCGTGCGACAGCATGGAGATCAGGTCGGGCTTCATCGGCGCGTTCACGCGTTCGTTCCACAGCCCCATCATGGCGCCGGCCATTTTCTTCAGCTCGTTAAACCGTTCTTCCTCGGTTTTGACCAGCGCGTTGGGGTCCTTGAAATTCGCCGTCGCGACGTTCGACCAATGCGTCAGGTCGCGGCGCTTTTCGAACGGATAATCGAACAGCGTGGCCAGCATCTGCGTCGTCAGTTCCACCGACACGCGTTCGACCCAATCGAACGGCTCGTTCCGCGGCAGGCCGTCGAGGATTTCAATCGCCCGTTCCCGGATCGTCCCCGCCATATTGGCCAGATTGCCCGGCGCCACGATCGGCGCGACCACCAGGCGCTGCACGTCGTGTTTCGGCGGGTCCATGGCGATGAACATCGCCAGACGATACTGGGTTTCCTGATCCAGCAGGGTAATCCCGGACGCCGAGGAAAAGACCTGGGGATTGGTCTCCACCTTCATGATGTCTTTGTATTTCGTGATCGACCAGAACGGCCCGAACTGGCTGTCGGCGATGTAATGAACCGGATCGTCGCGCCGCAGCCGCGCGAACCAATCGGGCCACACGTCGTTTTGAAAGATCCGCGCATCGGACACGTCGATCTGGTCGATCGGCGTCGTCCAGGGATCGCCGGTTGGCTCTGCTGTTGGATCGATGTTGACCGGCGCGTTCATGTTGCCTCCCATGCCCTTACGGCTTTGACGGTATCGTGTCTCGTTTCACGCCGCAAATCGCCTGTGGCGATCCCGGCCTGGGTTGCTTATATCGTATCCATGCGCGCCCCCTTCGTTAAAATGCATGGCTGCGGGAACGATTTCGCCGTGTTCGACGAACGCGCGGGCCCACTTGGGCTGACGCCAGACCGTGCCGCCGCCATCGCCAACCGCCACACCGGCGCCGGCTGCGATCAGGTCATCGCGATCGAGCCGGCGGGTCTGGGCGCCGACGCGTTCATGCGCATCCGCAATCCCGATGGCTCCGAGGCCGGCGCCTGCGGCAACGCCACGCGCTGCGTCGCCTGGTTGCTGGCGACGGAATCCGGCCGCAAGCGGCAGGTCATCCGTACCATTTCCGGCGACCTGGTCGCGGAGTTACATCCGGACGGGCAGGTGACCGTGGACATGGGCCCGGTGCGGCTGGACTGGCGCGATGTGCCGCTGGCGCGCGCGATGGACACGCTGGATCTCGATTTGGCGGTGGGTCCGGTCTCCCATCCGGCCGCCGCCAGCATGGGCAATCCGCATGCAACGTTCTTCGTTGCCGATATGGCCGCGATTCCGATCGCCGAGATCGGACCGGTGCTGGAACATCACCCGATCTTCCCGCAGCGGGCCAATATCGGCTTCGTTCAGGTGCTTGGCCCGGACCGCCTCCGCCTCCGGGTCTGGGAACGCGGCGCCGGACTGACGCTGGCCTGCGGCTCCGGTGCCTGCGCCGCGCTGGTCAATGCCGCCCGCCGTGGCCTGACCGGGCGCGCGGCCACCGTCCTGGTCGATGGCGGCGAACTGCGGATCGCCTGGCGGGAGGACGGCCACGTCCTGTTGACCGGCCCCGTCGCGACGTCGTTCTCAGGTCAAATCGACCTCGGCGCCTTGGTCTCCGGCTGAACGCCGGTACGGATCCAATCGGGCTCGTCGCCGTTGATCTGAATCAAAGCAACCGGCTCCACGTGGCTGCATCCTCCGCGAAACAATCCAAACGGAGACGCAATCGCCATGACCGCAATGACAATGTTCAGGTCCACAGCCGGGTTCGTGCCGACGCAAGCGGAACGCGTCAGTCACGTGTTGCCGCTGCTGATGGCCGTCGCGCTGCTCGCCGCGACGGCGGCGGTATCGGTGCTGCTGTCCGGCCCGATGCACTGAGGCCAAACGTCCGAACGATTGATACCAAACCTCCGAACGATTGACTCCGGGCACGGCCTTGCCTCCGCGTCATGGCACGGCTCCATCGGGCCACCGGGCGCGGCACATCGATCGAACGAGAGGCGCTTTCCGCGGTTTATCGTGCCCACTCCCGCAATGGGGTACCGCTCTGGATGGCCCGCTCGGGGGCGTGCCATGACGCGGAGAGGACATCGCGATGGGTCAATCGTTCGGGCCGTTGGTACGATACCGTCGGCCGCCGCGACGGGCGGCTGAAAGGCCGTTGGCCGCCGCGACGGGCGGCTGAAAGACGGCGAAAAAACGCGGCCGGGCCGCTGAGGCATCCCGGCCGCGCAGTCGTCGCAGCGGCAAATCCCAGGCTCGCAAGGCCATTACCGGAAACCCGATGGCCGGCCAGGCGCGATCAGGCGACGATCGCGAAGCCATCCCGGAAAGCGAGGTGGCTGCTCATCAACGTCGCGGCGTTCTCGCCACTGTCCAGGCCCCGCAACACCACGCCCAGAGCCGGATCGGCCGAGCTGAACAGCGACCCGGCACGGGCACCGTCGATCCAGGTATCCTGGGCCTGCAACGCGCCAGGCCCGCCGGAGCCCAGATCGATCCGCAGCTGATCCAGGCCATAGCGGAACCCATCGACGATTTCCGCGCCGTCGGCGAAGCCGAAAGACAATGTCTCGGGACGATCCGTCAGGGTCACAACGGGAATCGGCGCGAGAAACGCCAGGCCGGGCGAGTCCAATCCACGACCAATCGCCGAAATGTCCGCGACAATGGAACCCGCCACGTCCGGCGCGCCGTCCGCCAGGCCCGGCCCAAACGCCGAACCGGGAAGCGCCGATAAGCCGGTGCCTGAATCCGCCTCGACGGCAGCGAACATGCCCCCGGCGGCGGCGGGCACCGCCCGGCGATACCCCAGGATATCCATCGTCCGCAGATCCACCGAAGTCAGCGTCTGCGCCGTCGAGCCCGAGTAAAACGCGTTAAACGAGTCGTTTACGGTCAACGCGGAGTTGTTGCTGAAGTCGCCGAAATCCGAGCCGGTGTCGAAATCGGCGATCCGCGTCGCCCCGCCATCCGCTGACAGGTAAGCTGCGGACCCGCCCGCGAAAACATGCGTGCCAGCCGCAGAATAGCGGAATAAATCCGCTATGCCGAACGGGTCGTTATACCCAGAAGTCCGCCCCATCGCGTGCGTGATCTCATGCAGCGCCACCCCGACCAGAAGATTGGAGGAAATGTCGGTCGCGAAGCCGACCTCGCCATCGATCCCCCCGCTCGCCGGTGCCAGCAAACCCAGCGCTTTCTCCTGGGCGCTCCAAACCACGACCGACCCATTGCCGTTCGGATTGAGGTTCGGGCTCAGATTGGTATACGCGGCCGTGTCGTCGGCGGACGCGGCGGAATTCAGCAGCGCCGTTTTCAGGTTGGCCGTCGTCATCGAAATCCCGCCACTGGGTCCCGCGGCGGCGGAGCCGTTGGTCAGCGCCTGCCCAGCGACCTCGCCATAACCGACGTGGAAGTTCAGCACGATGTTGTTGGAAAATGCCGACTGCAAAAGGTTGGCCGCGGTCTGCACCGCCGTTCGGAAACCCGCGGGCGCGGCAATAGCATCCGCGTTCCAGATCAGGTTGATCTTCAAACCGGCCGTGACCGGGCCGGCGGCGAGAATCGTTCCGGTGGCGGCGGCCGTACCGATCGTCGCGCCGCCGCTGGGGGCGGACAAGGTGACGGCGAAGGTTTCGTCCGCCTCGACTGCCGTGTCGCCAGCAACATTCACGTTGACGATTTTGCTGGTTTCGCCTGCGGCAAAGGCGACGGTGCCGGACGGCAACGCGCCGCCGGCGAAATCCGCCGTGTCGGCGGCATTCGCGCCCGTGCCGGTCACAGCCCAGTTGGCGCTGGCGGCGGCGCCGGCAAAGCCTACGCGAGTCACGGTGAACGTGAAGGGCGTCGAACCGCTGCTGCCCCCGGCCTTCGCGGCGCTGAGCGCGGCGATCGACAGTTGCGAGTCGTCGTTCAGGATCGTGCCCGTGGCAACGGCGGTGCCGATCGTGGTTCCGGCCGTTGGCGCCGACAGGGTGACGGCGAAGGTCTCGTCGGACTCGACCACCGTGTCGCCCGCGACGTTCACGGTGACGATTTTGCTGGTCTCGCCCGCGGCGAAGGCGACGGTGCCCGAAGGCAGCGCGCCGCCGGTGAAGTCCGTGCCGTTCGCCGCGTTCGCGCCCGACCCGGTCACAGCCCAGTGGGCGCTGGCGGCGGCGGTGGTCAGGCCCGCGCGAGTCACGGTGAAGGTGAAGGCGGTCGAACCGCTGTTGCCCTCCGCCTTCGCGGCGCTGAGCGCGGCAATCGACACCACGGCGCCGCCATCGTCGTTCAGGATCGTGCCGGTGGCCACGGCGGTGCCGATCGTGGCGCCGCCGGTCGGCGCCGACAGGGTGACGGCGAAGCTCTCGTCGGGCTCAACCACCGTGTCGCCTGCCACGTTCACGGTCACGATTTTGCTGGTCTCGCCCGCGGCGAAGGCGACGGTGCCGGACGGCAGCACGCCGCCGGTGAAGTCCGTGGCGTTGGCTGCGTTCGCGCCCGACCCGGTCACAGCCCAGTGGGCGCTGGCGGCGGCCCCGGCATAACCCGCGCGAGTCACGGTGAAGGTGAAGGCGGTCGAACCGGCGTTGCCCTCGGCCTTCACGGCGCTGAGCGCGGCGATCGACAATTGCGAGTCATCGTTCAGGATGGTGCCGGTGGCGGCGGCCGTCCCGATCGTGGCGCCGCCGGTTGGTGCGGACAGGGTGACGGCGAAGGTTTCGTCCAGCTCGACCACGGTATCGCCAACGATGTTGATGGTAACGATCTTGCTGGTTTCGCCCGCCGCGAAGGCCACGACACCGGACGGCAGCACGCCGCCGGCGAAATCCGCCGCGTTGGCAGCGTTCGCACCCGTTCCGGCAACGGTCCAGGCGGCGGACACGGCGCTGCCGGTGGCGCCGGTCCGGGTTACGGTGAACGTCAGCGCCGTGGTCCCGCTGTTGCCTTCGAAGGCCGTGGCGGCGAGCCCGGAGATCGACAACTGCGACACCAGGATGGGCGTCGCGGGAACATTCGCGACGGTGATCGTGTCCCCCGCACTCAACAGTGTCGAAAGGCTGACCTCGAATGTCGTGTCCCAGGACTGCGACGCGCTGTTGGTGCCGCCCCAGGGGTTGCGGATTTGGAACATGCCGGTCCCGGTGTCGTACCCGTAGATCGACAGCGCGTGCGACGCGACCAGCGTGGTGTGGCCCGCGCTGTCCTTCGCATTGGTCCAGGAACTCAGGACCAGGTCGTAGCCCAGAGTCAGATCGGACACGAGCGTGCTGAGCACGAAACTGGACGAATAGCCGCCGCCGGACGAGGTGACCGCCTGCGCCGCATTATAATTCCGGATGGTCCAGCTTGCGCCAGAGCCGATGAAATCGGTCAGGCTGGCGGCGCCGGTGACCGCTTCCAGCGCGTAGCGCGGCCAGCCGCCATTGCCGATCGTGGACCAGGAGTCGCCGTAATTGACCGAATTCCCGGTAGACAGCGCTGTCGTCTGGAACTGCGCGTAAGCTTTTTCCACAAGCTGCGCCCAGAGATTCGGACCGCGATCGAAAATATTGCCGCCATTGGCGAGTTCATTGT
>JAYWAX010000300.1:0-5519 GCA_043782125.1 Acetobacteraceae bacterium
ATTTGTTCCATCGTTTCGTCGAAATGATCGACGTGCGGGCGTGACGTGGATGTCCGGGACCTGCTGCTGACCGTCGCCTTCCGGCACATTGTCAGCGAACCGAACCTAGAGGCCGGGTTCGAACGTTTTGCCGCGTTGGCGGACGCAACCGTGCCGATGGCCGCGTTTTGCGATGCCGTCGCCGCCTGCCTGCGCGACGGGCTGATCCGCGAACCGATCCGCCTGCCAGCGGGCGCGTTGCAGTGCCACTGGCACCTTGAATTAACGCCGAAAGGTGTCGCGAAAGCCCGCGCGACGCGACCTGGCCCAGACCCGGCCTGAACTGCTCATCCCATCGTTTTCGCCGCCCCAACATCGAAGCAGGCCCCATGCCCAAACGCACCGACATCAAATCCATCATGATCATCGGCGCCGGCCCGATCGTCATCGGTCAGGCCTGCGAGTTCGATTACTCCGGCGCGCAGGCGTGCAAGGCGCTGAAGGCGGAGGGCTACCGGGTGATCCTGGTGAATTCGAACCCCGCCACGATCATGACCGATCCCGGACTCGCCGACGCGACATACGTCGAACCGATCACGCCGGAGATCGTGGAAAAGATCATCGCCAAGGAAAAACCCGACGCGCTGCTGCCGACGATGGGCGGGCAGACCGCGCTGAACACGGCGATGCAACTCGATGCCAGCGGCGCGTTGATACGCCACGGTGTCGAGCTGATCGGCGCCAAAGCCGAGGTCATCGATCGCGCCGAGGACCGGCTGAAATTCCGTGACCTGATGGCGGAAATCGGCATCGAGTCCCCGCGCTCCGTCATGGCCCGCACGCTGGATGAGGCCCGCGCCGCGTTGGCCATCACCGGCCTGCCCGCCGTGATCCGCCCGTCCTTCACGCTTGGCGGCACCGGCGGCGGCATCGCTTACAATAAGCAGGAATTCGAACAGATCGTCGCGGGCGGCCTGGAAGCCTCGCCGACCACCGAAGTGTTGATCGAGGAATCGATCGTCGGCTGGAAAGAATTCGAGATGGAGGTCGTCCGCGACAAGGCCGACAACTGCATCATCGTTTGTGCCATCGAGAACGTGGACCCGATGGGCATCCATACCGGCGACTCCGTGACGGTGGCGCCCGCGTTGACGCTGACGGACAAAGAATACCAGCGCATGCGCGATGCCTCGATCGCCTGCTTACGCAAAATCGGCGTCGATACCGGCGGATCGAACGTGCAGTTCGGGTTGAACCCGGCCGACGGGCGGATGGTCATCATCGAAATGAACCCGCGCGTGTCGCGGTCCTCGGCGCTGGCGTCCAAGGCCACTGGTTTCCCGATCGCGAAGATCGCGGCCAAGCTCGCCGTCGGTTACACGCTGGACGAGCTCGACAACGACATCACCCGGGTCACGCCCGCCAGTTTCGAACCGGCGATCGATTACGTCGTGGTGAAAATCCCCCGCTTCACCTTCGAAAAATTCCCCGGCACGCCCGCGCTGCTGACGACCTCGATGAAATCGGTCGGCGAGGCGATGGCGATCGGGCGATCCTTCGCCGAAGCTCTGCAAAAGGGGTTTCGGAGTATGGAAACCGGGTTGGATGGCCTCGATCCGGTGGATGCGCCGGGCGATGGCGGGCACGACGCGTTCCGGGCCGCGCTGTCCACGCCGCGACCCGACCGGTTGCTGGTCGCCGCGCAGGCGATCCGCGCCGGTCTGTCCATCGCGGACATTCACGATTGCTGCAAATTCGATCCGTGGTTCCTGCGGGAGCTGGAACGCATCGTCGATGCGGAGAAAGCCGTCGCCGCCAATGGGTTGCCGCGGGAAGCCGGGGCGTTCCGGCGGCTTAAAGCCATGGGCTTCTCCGACAAGCAACTCGCCGCGCTCACAGGTAAGAAAGAGGCGGATGTCGCGACCGCGCGGCTCGCTTTGGGCGTGACCCCCGTTTACAAGCGCATCGACACCTGCGCGGCGGAATTTTCCTCCGCCACGCCGTATATGTATTCGACCTATGAGGGTGGCTACGGCACACCGGTCTGCGAGTCCGCCCCAACGGACCGCACCAAAATCATTATTCTTGGTGGCGGCCCGAACCGGATCGGCCAGGGCATCGAGTTCGATTACTGCTGCGTTCACGCCGCCTATGCGCTGAAGGAAGCGGGGTTCGAGACCATCATGGTCAATTGCAACCCGGAAACCGTTTCCACCGACTACGACACCTCCGACCGCCTGTATTTCGAACCGCTCACCGCCGAGGATGTGATCGCCCTCGTCCGCCGCGAACAGCAGAACGGCACTGTACTGGGCTGCATCGTGCAGTACGGCGGCCAAACGCCGCTGAAATTGTCGCTGGCGCTGACCGCCGCGGGCATTCCCATCCTTGGCACCTCCGCCGACGCAATCGATGTTGCGGAGGACCGGGAGCGGTTCCAGCAACTGCTTCAGCGCCTTGGCTTGTTGCAACCGGAAAACGGCGTCGCCCGTTCCGCCAAAGAAGCCGAGCAGATCACCGACCGCATCGGCTTCCCCGTGGTCATCCGGCCCAGTTATGTGTTGGGCGGGCGGGCGATGGAAATCGTTTACGACCGTACCGGTCTGCATCGGTACATGCGCGAAGCTGTCATCGTGTCCGGCGACAACCCGGTCCTGATCGATCGTTACCTTAACGACGCCATCGAAGTGGACGTGGACTGCATTTGCGACGGCGAGACCGTCTATGTCGCGGGAGTCATGGAGCACATCGAGGAAGCGGGCATCCACTCCGGTGACTCCGCCTGTTCGCTGCCGCCATACTCCCTGTCCCCCTCCATGATCACCGAACTCAAAGCCGAAACCGAGGCCATGGCCAAAGCCCTGGGCGTTGTTGGCCTGATGAACGTGCAATACGCGATCAAAGACGGCACGATTTACGTGTTGGAGGTGAACCCGCGCGCCTCCCGCACAGTCCCCTTCGTCGCCAAAGCCACGGGCGTTCCGGTCGCGAAAATCGGCGCGCGGGTGATGGCGGGCGCAAAACTCGCCACCGACTTCAAGCTCGACGACGAGTCGATCGCGCCGCATGTCGCGGTCAAGGAAGCCGTCTTCCCCTTCGCCCGTTTCCCGAATGTGGACACGATCCTGGGGCCGGAAATGAAATCCACCGGTGAGGTCATGGGCCTCGACACCAGCTTCGAACGTGCGTTCGCCAAAGCGCAACTCGGCGCCGGGGTCGTGCTGCCGGAAAGCGGCTGCGTCTTTGTCTCGGTGAAAGACGCCGACAAGAAGGGCCTGCCGCTGCTGGCGCGCCGTCTGACCGAGATGGGTTTTTCCATTTTGGCGACCAAAGGCACGGCCGCGCGCATCCGCGATGCCGGTTTTCCGGTGAAGACCGTCAACAAGGTTCTGGAGGGGCGGCCGCATTGCGTGGATGCCATCCGCTCCCGCGAGATCCAGTTGGTGATCAACACCGCGTCCACGCCGCAATCGGTCGCGGATAGTTTTGAAATCCGGCGCTCGGCGCTGACTCACCATGTGCCGCACTATACGACCATCGCGGGCGCGCGGGCGGCGGTGCATGCAATCGCGGCATTGAAGACCGGAACCCTTGAAGTCGCGCCTCTGCAATCCTACTTCCGCGGATCGTTCTAGCGTGTATCGTGTGTAAAGTTCGACCGCCGCCTGTTTTCGCGTCGCACCGGGCGGGTGGGCCAGGATAAAGATAAGCCTGACAGCGCGGCCCGGTTTCCCCCGGGCGCGGTAAAATGCAGTGGACGACCCCTGTCCGGCCGCGGCCGGCGCGTATTGAAGGACCACGACGTGCAGAAGTTTCCGATGACCGCCCCCGGTCTACAGCGGCTGGAAGACGAGCTTCGCCAACTGAAGTCGAAGGAACGCCCTGCGGTGATCCGGGCGATCGCCGAAGCGCGCGCGCATGGCGATCTGTCGGAAAACGCCGAGTATCACGCCGCCCGCGAACGCCAATCCTTCATTGAAGGCCGCATTCAGGAGCTGGAGGAAATCACCTCGGCTGCCGAGGTTATCGACCCGTCTACCCTGACCGGCGATCACGTTAAGTTCGGCGCCCATGTCTGGCTGGTGGACGAGGAGACCGAGAAAGAAGCCACTTATCAGATCGTCGGCGTGCATGAGGCCGATATCAAGGTGCAGCGGCTGTCGATTTCCTCGCCGCTGGCGAAGGCGTTGATCGGCAAGAAAGTGGGCGATACGATTTCCGTGCCCGCGCCGGGTGGCGACCGCTCCTACGAGATCCTTGGCATTACTTATCGTTGATCGGGACACGACGATGATCACGCTCGCCGATGTCGAGGCGGCGGCGAAGCGCCTGTCCGGTAAGATCGTTCGCACGCCCGCGGTGGCCAATGCCGCCATTTCGGCGGCGACCGGCGCGGACGTGGTGCTGAAGCTCGACAATCTTCAGGTGACCGGCGCGTTCAAGGAACGCGGCGCCGCCAACCGTCTGGCGATGTTAAGCGCGGACGAGCGCGCCCGCGGCGTCATCGCCATGTCCGCCGGCAATCATGCGCAGGCCGTGGCGCGGCACGCGAAGCTGCTTGGTATTCCCGCGACCATTGTGATGCCGAAATTCACCCCGTCCTCGAAGGTCACCCGCACCGCCGCCTGGGGCACCGAAGTCGTACTGCACGGCGAAACGCTGGCAGAGGCGGCCGCGCACGCGCGGCATCTGGCGGAAATGCGCCAGCTTGTGTTTGTGCATCCCTACGACGATCCCGCTGTGATCGCGGGACAGGGGACTCTGGCGCTGGAATTGCTGGAAGACGCGCCCGATCTTGACGCGCTGGTCATTCCGGTCGGCGGCGGCGGGCTTTTGGCCGGGTGCCTGATCGCGGCCATGGCCATCAAACCGGGCATCGCCATTTATGGCGTCGAGGTCGAGACCTACGCGCCCATGGCGCAGCGGCTGGCCGGGCGCGCGGTCTCCGTCGGCGGTGCCACCATCGCCGAGGGCATCGCCGTCCGCGATATCGGCGAAGTCCCCTTCGAAATCGTCCGGCGACGTCTGACCGAGGTCCTGGTCGTCCCCGAACGCGCCGTCGAAGAAGCCATCGGCCTGTTGGTCGAAGGCGCCAAAACCGTCGCCGAGGGCGCGGGCGCGGCCGGCATTGCCGCCCTGTTGACCTATCCCGAACGTTTCCGTGGCAAGAAAGTGGGCGTCCCCATCACCGGCGGCAACATCGACGCCCGCATCCTGTCCGATGTCCTGCTTCGCACCCTGTTGCGCGATGGCCGGCTGCTTCGCCTCCATCTGCAAATCCCCGACCGTCCCGGCGTGCTCGCCGACATCGCGGGCAAAATTGGCGAACGGGGCGGCAATATCATCGAAGTCTCCCACCAACGCCTGCACGCGGTCTCTTCCGTCCAGGCGGCCGAACTGGAAATCATGGTCGAAGCCAGAGACCCGGCACACGCCGCATCCATCGTCGAGGCCCTCGAAAAGACCTACGTTGTCCGCCGGGTGTGAGGGCGCAGTGGCCCGAATTTGGAGTCCGGGCGGTGGAGGCGTGGGGGGGGGGG
>JAYWAX010000301.1:0-5509 GCA_043782125.1 Acetobacteraceae bacterium
CGCGCAACTTTCCGCCTTCGATCCGGAAGCCGGTGGCCCAGGTCCGGCGCAATATCGCGCCCGATGCCACGGCGTAATGCACCAGCGCCGCGACATAAGCACCGGGATCGCGGCACTGGCCGTTTTCTTCGACCAGCACGGCGAATGTGTAGCGGCGGCTCAGCGAGGGCTCGCGCTGGCGCAATTCGTCCTCGTCCAGTTCCAGCCATTCCGTGCCGTTTTCCGCGCGGACCCGCCAGGACAGGGCCTCCGCCTGGAAAGCGGCGCGATCGCGGTATGCGAACAGCACACCTTGTTTGGTAATGAGGCCGCCGACCCCGGCTTCCTCGGCCAGCGCACGGTGCAGGGCCGGGGCATCGGCCAGCAACGGCCGCAGCGCGCGTGCGATTTTCGACAGCTTCTCCGGTGTCGAGCCCGCCGTCACGAAGCGCCGGAGCCAGGGGAACAGTTTCGGTAGATACGACCAGCGAATCGCCAAGGGTCCCAGCGGATCGCGGAGATAGCCTGGAACCTTCTTCCAGATGCCCGGCGCCGACATCGGAATGACCGAGCTGGGGTTCAGCAATGTACCGTTGCCGTAACTCGCGGCCTGTTCGCCGCCGGGATCGGCGGGTTCGACGATGGTCACGCGGTGTCCGTCGCGCAGCAGTTCGATCGCGCAGGCGGCGCCAGCGATGCCGGCGCCGATCACGACGACATGTTTGCTCATGAAACCTTCTTCAGGCCGTAGAATTGCGGCCAGCCGTCGCGGACATCCACCAGACGTTTGTTGAACGCGGTGGGTTGATCGAACATGCCCATCGGCGCGTAGGGCGGGTCCTCCCAGAAGGCGGTTTGCATGGCATCCACGATCTTTCGTTGCGCTACCGTGTCGGGGGCCTCGAACCAGGAATCCAGCAACGCTTCCATTTTTGGATTGGTGGGCCAGCCGAACCATGCGCCCGCACCATTGCCCCGGATCGCAATGTTCGGTGCGGGCGAAACGTTCCCAAACCCGCCGAGATAGGTGTAGAATATATTCCAGCCGCCCTTGTCGATCGGCTCCTTGCTGGCGCGGCGTTGCACAACGGTGCCCCATTCCAGGGCTTGCAGATCGACGTTGAAACCGATGCGCGACAAAAGATCGGTGGCGACCTGCGCTTCAGCCCAGATGATCGGAAAGCTCGCGCCGGCGAGGATGACAATGCGTTCGCCATTATATCCGGCTGCCTTCAGCGCCGCTTTGACCTGAGAAATATCTTTCGGCCCGCGCGTCGCTTCGACACCGATTTTGCTCGCCATCGGAGTGTCGGGCACGAAAATGCCGACATCGGTCTTGATCAGCGATGGTTCGGCACCCGCCACGGCCTCCATGATTTCCCGCTGGTCGATCGCCATTGTCACGATGCGGCGAATCGCGGGATTATCGAACGGCGGATGCAGATGGTTGAAACGCATGCAGCCGATTTCGCCGGTGCGGTCTTTCACCGCGATCTCGATTGCGTTGTTCTTCCGGATCTGAGGAATCAGATCGATCGTCGGATTTTCCCACCAATCGATCTCGCCCTGAAGCAGAGCCGCGGACGCGGTGGCGGGATCGGGAATGACCGACCAAACCACGCGATCGACATTCACGATTTTCGGACCGGTGTTGAAGCTGGGGACACCGTTCGCGCGGGGCACATAGGCCTCGTTCTTCGCGAAAACCACGCGTTGGCCGGGAATCCGTTCGCTCGCGACGAATTTGAACGGGCCGCTGCCGATCGCTTCGGGAATTTGTTTCATCGGATCGGTTGCGGCAAGCCGCTCCGGCATGATCGCGCAATAAACCTGTGCCAGTGCGTTCGGAAGCAGCGAAAACGGCCGGTTCAGACGAAAGCGGATGGTGTTGTCCGACGGCGCCGACATCTCTGCGACCCGCTTCATCAGGGCCTGACCGAAAGGATCGCGTTTCGAAAATCGATTGATCGTCGCAACACAATCCCGTGCCAGTACTTTTTCGCCGTCGTGGAATTTCAACCCCTCCCGCAGCGTGAGGTCCCAGGTCAGCCCGTCGCTTTCCGTCTTAACGCCCTCGACCATCTGCGGCCGCACATTGAACTGGGCATCATATCCGAACAGCGTATCGAACACAGCCAAGGAATAATTCCGCGTTACATCCGCCGTCGTCCACACCGGGTCGAGCGACGCGAGATCGGCCTGCGGCACAAATGTGACGGTACGCGTGCCCTGAGCCTGGACAATGTTCGGCGCGGTCAGAACCGCAGCGGTAACGGTTTTCAAAACATCGCGGCGTTTCATGTGTGGCGTCCCCGATTTCGAGTGGCATCGAAGCTTAAGCGCGTTCGCGGCGAAGATGGAAGTGCCTTACGTCGAGCGCCCAGTACCTATCCTTCCGCTGCGCGTAACAGCCTGGCAGCGATCGGCGCCGCCGCGATCGACATGCCGTGTCCATGGTGTCCCACACCGGGAATGTCGGTCACAGTCCAGGCGCAGTGTGTCCCCAACGCCGCGGCGGCTTCGTGGCCAAGCCGCACATAAGTGTGGGCGCGGTCGTACCGGGTCGGACCTTGTGTCAGCGAACGCGGTCCCTTGGGGAAATAGCGGCCGGCGGTTTTGGTATCTTCGGTTCCCGCGAGCACCGTTATTGGAAACCGCAGCAGCGGCCCAAGTGTTTCGCCGGTCAGGCCGGTCAGGCCAAGGCCGAAGGGCCAGGGGGTGTCGAGCGAGGGCATCGCATAAGTACCGGCATTCGCACAGATCGCGGCGGCGACTCTGTCACGGTACCCAAACGACAACATGCGGTGCACGAATTGACCGCCCGCAGAATGACCGAATTGCCCATAGGTTTCGCGTTGCGTCACGCCCGCTTCGCGCAGGGCATCGAACAAACGAGGGACGATGCCGTAGGTCCATTGCTCCTGTGGATTCGAAGAGCCGTCCTCGTTATGCCTGTTGCCGAAATGATAGCGGAGATAGTCGGGAAAACTTGCTTCCGTGAATTCGATGGCGATGGCCAGCAGGCCATGCGCTTCCGCCAGAGGCAACCAGTAGTCGCGATAAGCGGCGCCGTTGCGGCCGACGCCGTGATGCACGAACAGCACGGGGGTGGCGGCCGAATATTCTGCCGGCCGGGCCGCGTGCAAAAAGAATGGTTTTTCGGGAAACGCCTCGTCGTGCCACGCCTGGGTGTTCGGCCCAGGCGTGGCGACGATATTGCGTAGCGCGTGATTCAACCGGCCTTGGCCAGGGCCCGTCCGGCGATGACGCCCACCAGATGCGCCCGATATTCGGAACTCGCGTGGATATCGCCATTCAGGTCGTCGGGCGCGGTCTTCACGCCCTTGATCGCCGCCGCCGAGAAATTGCCGCCCAGAGCGGCTTCCATCGCGGTGTGCCGGAACACGCCGCCCTGGCCCGCGCCGGTGATCGCGACCCGTGGCCCGTTCGCGGACTGCGCCACGAAGACGCCAACGATCGCATAGCGGGACGCCGGATTGCGGAATTTTTCGTAAGCGGCCTTGGTGGGGATCGGAAATTCCACCGCGGTAATCAGTTCTCCCTGTTCCAGCGCCGTGGAAAACATCCCGGTGAAGAAGTCGTCCGCGGCGATCGAACGCCGGTCCGTGACAATCGTCGCACCCAACGCGAGCGCCGCAGCGGGATAATCGGCGGCGGGATCGTTGTTGGCGATACTGCCGCCGATCGTGCCGCGATGGCGCACGGCCTCGTCGCCGATTCCGCCCGCCAATGCGGCCAAGGCCGGGATCGCCGCCTTCACCTCGGCGCTGGCCGCGACGACACAATGCCGCGTCATCGCGCCGATCGTGACTTTGCCGCCTGCGACCGAAATGCCGGTCAGTCCGAGTCCGGACAGATCGACGATCGTGGAGGGTTTCGCCAGACGTTGTTTCAGAACGGGAATATAGGTCATCCCGCCCGCCAGCGCCTTGGCTTCGCCGTCAGCGCCAAGCGCCTTGACCGCATCGGCCAGGCTGGCGGGTTTTCGATAAGCGAAATCGTACATCGTGTTTTCCCTTTCGCCGCGCCTTAACCGGCGTTGATGCCGGCGTTGATGATTGACCAGATTTTGCCGGACGTGGCCGGCATGTTCATATGGCGCACTTTATAATCCTTCAGCGCGTCGCAGATCGCGTTGATGACCGCAGGCGGCGAACCGATCGCGCCGACCTCGCCGCAGCCTTTCGAGCCAAGCGGATTATGGGTACACATCGTGTTTTCGGTGGCGACATTGAAGTTCGGCAGGTTGTCGGCCCGCGGCATTGTGTAGTCCATCATCGAGCCGGACATCAGTTGGCCGTTGTCGTCGTAGATCGCGGCCTCCAGCAGCGCCTGGCCGATGCCCTGCGCGACACCGCCCTGGATCTGGCCTTCGACGATCATCGGATTGATGACGCGCCCGACATCGTCCACGGCGGTAAAATTCGCCACATGAACGACGCCGGTTTCGGGATCGATTTCCACTTCCGCGATGTGACAGCCACCTGGAAACGTGAAGTTCTTGGGATCGTAGAACGCGGTTTCTTCCAGGCCCGGTTCCAGTTCCTCGATGGGATAGTTATGCGGCACATAGGCAACCAGGGAGATGTCGGTCAGCGATTTCGTCTTGTCGGTGCCTGCGACCGTGAACGTGTTATTGGCGAACTCGATGTCCTCGACCGCCGCTTCCATCAGATGTGCCGCGATTTTCTTGCCCTTGGCGATGATCTTGTCCATCGCGCGATACATCGCGGACCCACCGACGGCGAGGCTGCGGCTGCCGTAAGTGCCCATGCCGAACGGGATTTTTGCCGTGTCGCCATGCACGATTTCGACCTGGTCCATTGGCACGCCGAGTTGCTCGACCACCAACTGCGCCAGGGTCGTTTCATGACCTTGCCCGTGGCTGTGCGTGCCGGTGAACACTGTAACGCTGCCGGTCGGATGCACGCGGATATTCGCGACCTCGTAAAGACCCGCGCGGGCGCCAAGCGAACCGACGACGGCCGAGGGCGCGATGCCGCAGGCTTCCAGATAGGTCGAGAGTCCGATCCCGCGCAGCTTGCCGCGCGATTTCGCCTCGGCGCGGCGTGCTTCGAACCCGTCCCAGTCGGCGTTTTTCAACGCGACCCGCAGCGTGGTCTGATAATCGCCGCTGTCGTATTGCAGCGCGACCGGCGTTTGATACGGGAAAGCATCGGCCGGGATGAAGTTTCGGCGGCGTATTTCTATGCGATCGATGCCGGTGTCGTAGGCCACGGCGTCCACCAGCCGTTCGATCAGGAAGCTCGCTTCCGGCCGCCCGGCGCCGCGATAGGCGTCCACCGGCACTGTGTTCGTGAAGACAGCCTTGACCTCGCAGTAAATAACAGGGGTTTTATAGGTCCCGGCGAGCAGCGTGGCATAAAGATAGGTCGGCACGGCGGGCGCGAAAGTTGAGAGATACGCGCCCATGTTGGCCTTGGTGAAGACGCGCAAACCAAGAAAGATGCCTTGTTCGTCGATGGCCATTTCCGCGCTGCTGAGGTGG
>JAYWAX010000302.1:0-5502 GCA_043782125.1 Acetobacteraceae bacterium
AAGGCGTGCCCGGTCCATGAAATCCTCCATCCCTGGAGGGACATTGGACCGGACACTTCACGAGCTACGAAAGCCGGACAGATCTCGAGCTAGCCACACTTCTTGGCATCGTACCTTGCCCCGGCCGGGCCGCCCGGCTACATACCGAGGCGAGAGGCCGGTGGCGGACGAGCGCCTTGTCTACCCTGGTCAGATCCGGAAGGAAGCAGCCGCGGCGAGTCCCGTTTGGGTCGTTCGCCGGCCTCTCACTCTTTTTCCGCCGGCCACGGTCAGACGTCGAAATCGAAGGGCTCGGTCAGGACAACGCCCGGCGGGTCCAGATGGATCGGACCGTCGCGCAAAATATGGGTCAGGATCGACCCGTCCGCCCCTCTGGCGTGGTGAACGATGATCCGGTCGCGCGCGCTGACGATCAGATAGTGCCGGACGGACGGTAGCCGGTAATAGTCGGTGAGTTTCGCTGCTGTGTCTTGGCCACGGCTGGACGGCGAGATGACCTCGACCACGATCACCGGATCGTCGATGCAGACGGTTTCGCCATCCAGTTTCGAACCGCATCGGATCAGCGCATCGGATCAGCGCATCGGGCTCGTAAACCGTCGTCGAATCGACCACGACGGATAATCCGTCGATGAACATTTCGCAGTTCGCACCCGCGGCTTCGATCGCGGCGGCCAGGCGGCTGGCGATATGGAATTTCGCCCGGATATGGGTGGCACGCTGGGGCGCCATGGCGGAGATTTCTCCCGCCACGAGTTCGTAATGCTCGCCCTCGAGTTGGCGCATGGCCCAACCGACGAATTCATCGGCGGTCATGCGTGTGGATGGGTTGGGGAGGGGCATGAACCGGCCTCACGCTTTTGTGGGTGGATCGGCGACACGGCGTATCGGAACGCTGGCTCGGTCTGTCGTCGGCTCAGGACGTGCCAAAGCCGATCGGCAACGGCCATTGCGGCGCCCGCCATCGCGACCGTTATGCCGGTTCTCAGCACCTGGGCGATATAAATGAATTTCGCGACCCGGAGGGGGAAACGCGGGACCCAGATGCCGTTGAATTTTTCCTCGAGGTCGCCGAGGCGATCCTGCTGGCGGTCGGAACGAATGAGAAGGCAGAGAAGCAATTCGCCGAAACGCGGTGGGGACTGGTGGATTGCCTTTTCAACGGGCTTTTCAACGGGATTGACCAGAGACGGTTGCAAGGCGGCGGCAGATTTTCGTTTGGTCGAAGAGCGCTCGCGCAATGCAAGATGAGATACCAAGGATTGAACACGTGTTTCGATTTGGTCGGCTTCACTCCTGCTTCTGAACGCCTCGAGATACCCGATGTAACCTTCCAGGCCGGCAAGGTATCCCTCCACGATCCTACGCTTCTCATTGGACATGGTGGACCTGACGACATCCTCCAGAATGACCAAGATGTCATCTACGGCCTCGCTTGCCGGGAGTGGTTCGGGTGTCTCGTGGGTTTCTTCGCGCTTCATGCCAGCGCCCCCAACGGCGGCGCCCCAGCCCACAGCAGTGTGTCCGCTGCTTGCGCCTCCGCCAGCGCTCTCTGTCCCAACGCCTCGATCCTATAAAATCGCTTCGGTTTCCCGCCTCGCTCCGGGGTCGGGTCGCCCAGGCGGGAGCAGACGAAGCGTTTTTTCTCCAGCCGGTCCACGGTCGTATAGATGGCGCCCAGGCTGACGGACTTGCCGAACCGCGCCGTCATCTCCGCGGCGATTGAGACCGCATAGCCTTGTCCACGCAGGTGCGCGATCGCGATCAGCACACGGCGTTCCAACGAACCCAGTCCGTCCATGCCTTTACGTCGCCCTCAATCATGCGGTTCAGTATTATCCACCATGATGTAGGGATAATAGCCAGACCCATGGGCTGCCACAAGGCAAAACGGCAAGACTCATGCGTTGGCCCGTCTGCCTGTGACGCGTCTTGCCGCCCTCCCGGGAAGACCTTAAACGTGGGGCAAGAGCTTGGCGGTCGCGGACCCATCGCCGCCTCGGCCGGGATCCAGAGGAAAATCGGTTAACGTGGAACGGTACGGCCTGTTCGCCGGTCTCTCACGTTCCGTTTAACGATATCGCCGCGATCGCGGCCGGAGGCACCTTCGCGTATGGCCGGTCTGTTCCAAGACGACTCGACCGGCGACGAGCCTCCCCCTCCGCCCGACAGTCCCGGGCTGTTTGGCGATGCGCTGCCCGTGGCCCCCGCGCCGGTTCACGCCGCCGCCTACCGGGTGCTGGCCCGCAAATACCGGCCCACGACGTTCGACGATCTGATCGGCCAGGAATCGATGGTGCGCATTCTGCGGAATGCCTTCGCCATCGGCCGCGTTGCCCATGCTTTCATGCTAACGGGGGTGCGGGGCGTCGGGAAAACGACGACCGCCCGCATCATCGCCCGCGCGCTGAATTGCACCGGCCTGGACGATACCGGCGGCCCAACGGCCAATCCCTGCGGCGTCTGCGGTAATTGCCTCGCCATCCTGAACGAGCGCGAGCCGGACGTGTTCGAAATGGACGCCGCGTCGCGCACGGGCGTGGACGACGTGCGGGAAATCATCGAGGTCAGCCGCTCTCGCCCGATGAAAATCCGCACCAAGGTTTTCATCATCGACGAAATCCACATGCTGTCACGCAATGCGTTCAATGCTCTGCTGAAGACGCTGGAAGAACCGCCGCCGCATGTGAAGTTCATCTTCGCGACGACGGAAATTCGCAAGGTTCCGATCACGGTTCTTTCGCGTTGCCAGCGTTTCGATTTGCGCCGCGTGCGCGTATCCGAACTCCACGCCTTGTTCGCGCGGATCGCGGACAAGGAAGGCGTCGCCATCGACTCCGCCGCGCTGGACATGGTTGCCCGCGCCGCCGATGGCTCGGTCCGCGATGGGCTGTCGATGCTGGATCAGGCGATTGCGCAGGCGGAAGGAGAGATATCGGCGGCCCAGGTGGCGGAAATGCTGGGGCAGGCGGATCGCGACGCGGTGTTCGATTTGTTGGAAGCGGTCATGGGGGGCAAACCCGCCGCGGCATTGGCCATTACCGACCGCGCCTACGAACGCGGCGCCGATCTTGGCACCATGCTCCAGGACGTGCTGGAGCTGCTGCACACCGTCACCCGGCTGAAATCGATTCCCGGCCTGCGCGACAGCGCCGAACTGCCGGAGGCCGAACGCACGCGCGGCGCCACCATCGCCGACCGGCTGACTGTGCCGTCTTTGGCGCGCGCGTGGCAGATGCTTCTAAAAGGCGTGGGCGAGGTTGAGTCCGCGCCCGACCGCCGTGCCGCCGCCGAAATGGTGCTGATTCGCCTGTGCCACGTGGCCGACATGCCGCCGCCGGGCGATCTTGTCCGCCGCCTGATGTCCGGGGGAGGGGGGCTCGTGGCGGGCGCGTCCGGCAGTCCGAGCGGAGGGGGGCCGAGTGGGGGAGGTGGCATGACCCGCGCCGTCGCGAATGGCGCGCCGGCGATGGAGGCTGTGCCTCAGGGTCCCCGCCTTACCAGTTTCCGCGATGTCGCCGCCCTGGTGAAAGAACGGCGCGAGGCGATGTTGCACGCGCATTTACTGCATTCGGTCCATCTGGTGCGCTTCGCGTCACCGGTGATCGAATTGCGGACCGAACCCGACGCGCCGCGCGACCTGGCCCCGAAACTGGCGGCGCTGTTGCTGGAAGCAACCGGGCAGCGCTGGACCATTGCGCTATCGGCGGCTTTGGGCGAACCGACACTCGCCGCGCAAGGGCAGCAGGCCGATGTCGTCCGCCGCGAGGAGGCCGCCGATCATCCGCTGATCCGCGCCATCATGGCGGCCTTTCCGGGCGCGCGCATCGATGCAGTGCATGACAGCGCCGCCGACGATTATGGTCTGGCGCCCACCGCGCCCCTTGGGGCTGCGGTGTCTCTGGGGGAGCCGGACATGCCTGATTTCGCGCCGCCGGACGCCGAACTCGCCGATGAAAATCCTTGGGAGACAGAACCGTGAAGAACCTCGCCGGCCTGATGAAACAAGCGCAGCAGATGCAATCGAAAATGGAGGAAATGCAGCAGTCGCTGCGCGAGCTGGAGGTGACCGGCGAGGCCGGCGCGGGCCTGGTGCGCGTGACGCTGAACGGAAAGGGCGAGATGCGCGGTCTGCACATCGATCCCAAGGTGGTCGATCCCGCCGATACGGAAATGTTGCGCGATTTGATCCTGGCGGCGCATCGCGCGGCAAAGGAGAAGGCGGAGGCGGCCTCGGCGGCGGAAATGCAAAAGGTCACCGGCGGGCTGAATTTGCCGGCCGGCCTGAAGCTGCCGTTCTGAACATGAGGCGGCACCTCGCGTTGTCATGGCCTGGCCTGCCGGCGTCCGCAGGGCACCGCTGACCATGGGCGGACCCGAAGTCGAGCATCTGATTTCGTTACTCGCCAGACTGCCGGGTATGGGGCCGCGCAGCGCCCGCCGTGCGGCCTTGCGTATGTTGCAACAACCGGAAGCGCGCATGTTGCCGCTGGCATCCGCCATCGCCGAGGCCGCGCGGGTGGTAAAATCCTGCGCGGCGTGCGGCAATCTCGACAGCCGCGATCCTTGTTCGATTTGCGCTGACCGTAACCGCGACCGGTCCGCGATCTGCGTGGTGGAGGGTGTTGGCGATCTGTGGGCGTTGGAACGGGCGGGCGTGCATGACGGTCTGTATCATGTCCTTGGCGGAACGTTGTCCGCGTTGGGTGGCGTCCGGCCGGAAGACCTGAACGTTGCCACCTTGATGACCCGGCTGGCAGACGGTTCGGTTTCCGAAGTCATCCTCGCTTTGGGCGCGACGGTGGAGGGCGCGACGACGGCGCATTGGCTGACGGATCGGTTGCGCCCGCTGGGTGTCGCGGTGACTCGAGTCGCGCAGGGCATGCCGATGGGCGGCGCGTTGGATGCGTTGGACGACGGGACCCTTGCCGCCGCGCTGCGGGCGCGTCGCGCGTCGTAACGTCCGGCGTCCGGAAGACGCTGTGGCGGCGAGAACTGGCGGCATGAGTGCGCGCGGAATTAATACCAACCGTCGCAAAGATTGACTCGTGGGGTCCGGGAATCGGTTCTGAACTTCGATTCGATGTACCCGTGGCCGATGTCGCGGCCTGGAGAGGATCGAATGGCCAAACCGATCACGATCGCAAGGACCGAGCACTCGGCGGAAGGGCTTCGCGCCTTCGCGTCGAAGAGCCGCGACGGCGGTCAGGTTCGCCGCCTTCTGGCCCGTGCGTTCATTCTGGATGGGCACTCCCGGACCGGCGCCGCTTCGCGGACCGGAATGGCACGCCAGACCTTGCGCGATTGGTTGCATCGTTACAATGCCGAGGGGATCGCGGGTCTGCTGTCGGGCCATGGCCCCGGCAAGCCTCCGTCCCTGAACGCCACGCAGATGGCTGAACTGAAGGAGGCGGTTCCGAAGTCCGGAGAAGCATGGCGTGGTTCGCTGGCGCTGTCTCGGCCTTCGCGAGGAGGTGGCGCGCCGTTTCAACGTCGCGGCGA
>JAYWAX010000303.1:0-5498 GCA_043782125.1 Acetobacteraceae bacterium
TCGGCCCAGCAGTTCATCGCACGGGTCCGGCCGAAACTGGCGAAAGTCCAGGGCGGGCAGTTGTTCCTGCAATCCGTCCCCGACGTGCGGGTCGGCGCGCGTATCTCGAAAACCGAGTTTCAATACACGCTTCAGGGCGCCAACCTCGAAGAACTGTTCATGTGGGCGCCGCGGGTGTTAGAGCGGCTGCGCAAGTTGCCGATGCTGCGCGACGTGACCACCGATCAGCAGATCGGCGGCACAACGGCGACTCTGGTCATCGATCGCGATCAGGCGGCGCGGTTCGGCATCCAGCCGCAGGTCATCGACGACACGCTGTACGACGCCTTCGGACAACGCCAGGTGACACAGTTCTTCACCCAGGTGGACACCAGCAAGGTGATCCTGGAGGTGCTGCCGTCGCAAGCCTCGGATATCGAGACCATCGACAAACTTTACGTCCGCTCCGCCACCGGACAGGTCGTGCCGCTCAGCTCGTTCGTGAAATGGTCGACCGTGCCGGTGCAGCCACTGTCGATCAGCCATCAGAGCATGTTCCCCGCCGTCACCATCAGCTTCAATCTGGCCCAGGGCGCCGCTCTGGGCGACGCGGTCACGGCGATCTCGGCGGCGATGACGGACATGCGGACGCCATTGTCGTTGAACACCTCATTCTCCGGCACCGCGCAGGCGTTCCAGTCGTCGCTGGCGAGCCAGCCCTATTTGATCGCGGCAGCGCTGATCGCGGTTTATATCATTCTGGGCATTCTGTATGAGAGCTACATTCTTCCCATCACCATTCTCTCCACCCTGCCCTCGGCGGGCGTGGGGGCGCTGCTGATGCTGATGTACGCCGGGCTCGATCTGTCGGTGATCGCGCTGATCGGCATCATTTTGCTGATCGGGATCGTGAAAAAGAACGGGATCATGATGGTGGACTTCGCGATCACGGCGGAGCGAACCATGGGCGCCACGCCGAAGGAGGCGATCCGGGAGGCGTGTTTGTTGCGCTTCCGGCCGATTCTGATGACCACCATGGCAGCGATGCTGTCCGGCCTGCCGTTAATGCTGGGCACGGGCGCGGGGTCTGAGCTGCGCCGTCCCCTGGGTTTCGCGATGGTCGGCGGGCTCGCGTTAAGCCAGGTGCTAACGCTTTACACGACGCCGGTGATTTATCTGTACATGGCGAAATTGCAGGGGCTGCTGACGCGGCGCACCCAACGCATGCCGGCGCTGGCAGCGAAGATGGCGATGGACGGGGACTGAGGTTTATATCGAACGTCCGAACGATCGACGCTCGACACGGCCTCTCCCCTACGTCATGGGCTTTCCCCTACGTCACGCCTTTCCCCCGCGTCACGGCCTCTCCCCTACGTCATGGCACGGCTTGACCGGGCCATCGGGCGCGGCACGGCGGTCGAACGAGAGGCGGGTCCCGCGATTTAACGTGGCCACTTTCGAAATGGCGTACCGTTCCCGATGGCCCGCTCGGGGGCGTGCCATGACGTGGGGCAGAGGACGGCGCCATGGGTCAATAGTTCGGGCGTTTGGTATTATAAACGATGCGGGCAAGGCCGGGCGGCGCGTGTTCTCGCGCCGCCCGGTTTCGTTTACTCCGCCGCCATACGCACCGGCGTTTGCGCCAGAAGCGCCCGCGCATCGTTCGCGACACGGGTGCCGTCGAAGAAGTTCGGGTTCTGCGTGCCCCACAGGCGCACGGTATTGCCGAACGTGAAGTCCTTGAAGTCGTCCTGGGTGATGAACCCGTCCTCCACCAGTTCGAACGCTTCCGCCAGCGGGTCGCGCATGTCGATCACGTCGAAATGCCCGATATCCGAACTGTAGATCGCGTTCAATTTGACCCCGAATGGATTGGTCTTGCCGAAGGCGACGGCATTCATCCGGTCGTCCGCCTCGCACCCAAAATAGAATGGGGTCGAGAACAGGTCTTTCCAGTCTTCTTTCCGCGCGATTTTACATTTCGAAAAATCGTCGAGGTCCGCCAGTCCGCCGGTACCGCGCAATTCCGGATCCGGCACCCCGTCCCGGGCTTTCAGCGCGTCCAGAATGTCCGAATATCCATATTTCTCGACAAGGTCCATCAGCAGCTTCCGGTCGAGCTTGTCCGGATGCATGTTTTCCAGCGCCTTGGCGTTGCGGCGTTCCCAGTGTTCGATCAAATCTCCAAATAATTGCGAAGCCCAGCCGACGCCGCCTTCGAGAAAAGCCCAGCGTAGCTCGGGGAAACGGCGGGTGATGCCGCCGAGGAAGACGCCCTTGCAGGCGGCGTGTCCGGCGGCGGCGAAGTGGCCGATGTGGTTATAAACAAAGTTCGTCGGCGAGTTGCGAAGTCCCTGGCCGCTGCCGGTGCTGTGGAACGTGGGCGCGATTTTCAGGTCGCGGCAGGCGGCCCAGACCGGATCGTAGTCGTAAAGACCATCAACACCGAAGACCTCGTACCAAACCGCGAATTTATCCGCCTCCGGATCGCGTTTGACCGCATCGACCTGGCGCGGGAAGGCGCTGCCGAACATCCCGACTTTCGACCCAAGTTGTTTGGTGGTGAATTCCAGTTCGGCGATGGCTTCTTCCGGATGGTGCATCGGGATAATGGCCGCGGGGGTCATGCGGTCCGAGAGCTTTTCGAAGTACCCGGCGGACACGATATTATATGCCCGGATTACCGCCCGTCTGGTTTCGTCGTCCTTGATACGCGGCAGACGCAGCCCGGCGGTCGGATAAACGATGGCGAAATCGGCGCCGAATTCGTCCATCCGGTCGTAGAACAGGCGCGGCATCATCGCGGTCGCGCGGTCCAACGTATTGCCGGTCTGGCGCGTCCAGAATCCGGGCATTGGCACGCGGCGGCGCTTCCTTTCCTCGACGGACATGTTCAGCGCGGTTTTCGTGGCGCCCATCGCCGCGAGGAACCCGTCGGCGGCCTTATCGCCGCCCACTTTGCGCATTTTTTCCGCGAATACGGGGTCGTATTCGACCCAGTGACCATCGCCATCGATCACCGGATGTTTGAGGCTCGCGCGGATTTGCGCGGGCGTCTGGTGTGCATGACCTGTCATGTTTCCCTCCCACTCTTATATGAACCTGAACGTCCTGGTGGTAGCACTGGACAGCGCAGCACCAACCGCGACGCGAGTCAAATCTCCGGTATTTTCGAAATTGCCGGTGGTGCGCGAAGAAGAAACGACTGCGTGACGAACGACATCGAAATAACCGCCGATTGTCCGATCCGGGTGCGCGCCGCATCCGCCGAAAAGGGGTGCGGCGAGGTCTGGGCAACATCGTCAACCCAGAGAACGCACGATATGGTCCTTCAGCCGGCGCGCCGGACCGCTGAGCGCGCCTTTGTCGATCAGAGCGATTTCCGTGTCCTTCAGCGCGGGCAGTGTGTCGCTGACACAGACCGGGATCCCCGCTGGCACCATGTCGCGCGGCAGCACCGCCAGGCCCAGTCCCGCCTTTACGGCCGCGAGCGTGCCGGACAGCGCGCCGCAGGTGTAGGCGATCCGCCACGGCAGCCGTGCCCGTTCCAGCGCGTCGATGGCGCGTTTGCGGTAAACGCAGGGTTCGGGTGAGACGACGAGGCGAATCGGCTGTTCCACCGCCTCGGTTCCAGCCCAGACCAAGGGCTCTCGCCAGACCCGGACGCCCTTTGGGCCGGCCCGCGTGCCAGGCTCGCGCTTGGCCAGGATCAGGTCGAATTGGCCGCCGTCGAATCCTTCCAACAGGTTCAACGTCAGGTCGCAGGTGACTTCCAACGCGACGGCCGGGTAGGCGTGGGTGAACCGCGACAGGACCGCAGGCAGGTGGGAGGTGGCGAAGTCTTCGGGCGTGCCAAGGCGAACCGTGCCGGACATAACGGGTTCGCGCAGGTCCGCGACGGCGGCGTCGTTGGCGGCGAGCAACCGTTCGGCATGCGGCAAGAACCGTTCGCCCGCGCCGGTCAGGCGCACCGATTGAGGCGACCGCTCCATCAACCGGACGTCGAGCGCGGTTTCCAATCGCGCGATTTGCAACGAGATCGTCGATTGCTGGCGGCCAAGCCGTGTCGCGGCCCGCGTAAAGCGGCCGAGATGGGCGATGGTGACGAAGGTGCGAACCAGGTCGAGATCGAGGGTGGAGAGGGGGCGGGGCATGGGCTTCCTCATCATCAGGAATATTGAACATGAAAGTTCATATTATCAAATTCCACAAACCAAACCGATGTGTAAGGTCTGGCGCAACAACGGAGCCAGCCATGATCGCCGACATCGCAACCCGCAACCTGACCTCGCCCGCCGTCTTGTTTTTCCTTATCGGAACCGCGGCGAGTCTTGCCCGATCCGAACTGTCGATCCCGGATCAGGTGGCACGTCTGCTTTCGATATATTTGATGATGTCCATCGGTTATCGCGGCGGACTGGAAATTTCCCATCACGGCGTCAATGCGCAGATGATCGGGGCGATCGCCGCCGGGATTGGCCTGTCGTTCGCTGCGCCGTTCCTGGCCGAGCGGTTGTTGCGGATGATGACGCGGCTTGGGCCGATCGACCGCGCGGCGGTGGCGGGTCATTATGGTTCGATTTCCGCGGTTACTTTCGCCGCGGTCACGATGGCAGCGACTCAGTTGGCCTTACCCTCCGACGGTTTCATGGTTGGCGTCGCGGCAGCGATGGAAACGCCCGCGATCCTCGCGTGCCTGCTACTGGCCGGGCGGCAGGGCGGGGATTTCCACCCCGGCGAGATGTTGCGCGAGGTTTTTCTGAACGGATCGGTCGTTGTGCTTCTGGGCGCACTGACCGTCGGGATCGTGGCGAGTCCTCTGGCCACGGCGCCGGTGAGGCCTTTTTTGGTCGATCTGTTCCCGGGTTTTCTGTGCCTGTTTCTGCTGGAAATGGGTCTGATCGCGGGGCGCGGCCTTCGGGACTCGTGGCGGGCCATCACGCCGGGGTTGCTGGTCTTCGCGGTCCTGATGCCGTTGGTGGGCGCGGCTCTGGGCCTGGGCCTTGCCCGGTTGGTGGGACTTTCGGTGGGCAGCACCGCGATCTTCATGACGCTGGCCGCGTCGGCGTCCTATATCGCCGTGCCCGCGGCGCTGCGGATCGCGCTGCCTCAGGCAAATCTGGCGATGGCGCTGACCATGTCGATCGGGGTCACGTTCCCGTTTAATCTTCTGGTTGGGATCCCGCTTTACATCGGCGTGGCCCAGGCGGTGCGGTGATGGTCGGGCCGGCGGACACGGTGGGTTTGCGTGCCGCCATGGTTGGCCCGTTCCAGCCAGATCGTGACGAACAGGGAGCGGATTTTCTTTCCCGGCATCCTACCAAGACGCGCACGGAGCGGGTCCCTCGGCTCGCCCTTCGCAAGACGGTTTCCGTCGCGCGGAAAATCCGTCCGTCTCAACCCTTTATTTACTTTTCGGTGCGACAACCTCCCGATCGCGCCAACCCGGAGCGGCCCCGCCGTACCGGGCGGATCGCTGCATAAAAGGAGCACCGCCTTGACCGCCGTCATGCCACCGA
>JAYWAX010000304.1:0-15089 GCA_043782125.1 Acetobacteraceae bacterium
CCATCGGCACTGGGCGTTATCCATGCCCCCCTGGCCGATCCCACGGGGACAAGGACTATTACCCCTGCCGAGGGGACATTTTGGCTTTGCGTTAACAGAGGGGGTGGCCTTTCCATGGACTTCGCGGCCTGGGTCACGGATGAACATCGGGCGGGAAGAACTGCGGAGTAAGGCGGTGGGCGGGCGGCATCGTCGCCACAGGGGCGGTCGCGGACCAGCGCTTCTCGCGTCCGGCAAACCGGTGTCGTTTTGATATGTATACGAAACTATATCCTCCTTTCGTCCCGGCCTGCCGCCGGTCCGAAAACCGGGGCGGATCGGGGCGGCACGCGCTTCTTGCCCCTCTGCACCGGCACGCCGGTCGTCCCGGACAATCGCCCGTTTACCGGCCTGGGCGGATACGATATGCGAACCTTGTCGCCGCGGCCGGATACAGGCATCGAAATACAGGTTTCGGGCTTTTGCACATCCCCGGCCTGCGTGTTCCCGGCGGAAAAAGGAAACCTCGTTCCATGCACGATCTGGTCATTCGCGGCGGCACCATCGCCGACGGCACCGGCGCGGCGGAATTCACCGGCGACATCGCCGTCAATGGCGGGATCATTGCCTCCGTCGGCGGCAAAGCCGGTAACGGGCGGCGGGAGATCGACGCGCACGGCTTGCTGGTTACGCCGGGCTTCATCGACATTCATACCCATTATGACGGCCAGGCCACCTGGGACCCGCTTCTGACACCGTCGTCCTGGCATGGCGTCACCACGGTCGTCTTCGGCAATTGCGGCGTCGGCTTCGCGCCCGTGCGCAAGGGCGCGCAACATTACCTTATTAAACTCATGGAGGGCGTCGAGGACATTCCCGAAACCGTGCTGTCCGAAGGCGTCAGTTTCGACTGGGAATCCTTCCCCGATTACCTCGACGCGCTGGAACGCATGCCGCGCGTGATGGACACCGGCGCGCAGGTCCCGCACGCCGCGTTGCGTTTTTACGTCATGGGCGAACGCGGCGCCCGGCATGAGGCGCGCCCGGACGCGGCCGAAATCGACCGGATGGGCGTGTTGCTGGAAGAGGCTCTGCGGGCGGGCGCTCTGGGTTTCACCACCTCCCGCACCATCAAGCATCGGACTCGCGATGGCCGGGCCGTGCCCAGTTTGTCGGCGGCGGAACCCGAGTTGCACGGTCTGGCGCGGGCGATGCGGCGCGCGGGACGGGGGGTGCTGGAGGTGAACTCCGATTTCGGGCCCGGCGAAATGGAGATCTTGCGCGCGGCGGCGGAGGTCGCGGGCCGGCCGCTGTCCTGCCTCCTGGTTCAGGTGAACGACGCGCCGGATTTGTGGCGGGAGACGCTTAACGGTGTTCGCGCCGCCCGCGCCGCCGGGATGGAGGCGAATTGCCAGGTTGGCTGCCGTCCGATCGGCGTGCTGATGGGGCTGGAAACAACCCAACACCCTTTCGTTACGCATCCGGACTGGCGTGCGATGGCGGATTTGCTGCCGTCGGAACGCTTTGCCCGCCTGCGCCAGGACGCGGCGCTGCGCGACCGCCTGACCGGCGAAATCCCGAACGATCCAGGCACCGGCCGTCTTGGGGACACAATGCGGCGCTCCTACACGATCGGCGCCGTGCTGGATTACGAGCCCGATCCGCAGACAAGCATCGGCGCCCGCGCGGCGGCATCGGGCGCCAATCCCTGGCGTATGGCGCTGGATCACATGATGTCGGAGGACGGAAAGGGTCTTATTTTGCACCCGTTCGAGAACTACCACGCGGGCAATCTCGATGCGGTCCGGGAGATGCTGATGGACGACGCCACGATTGCCGGCGTGGCGGATGGCGGCGCGCATGTCGGTGTGATCTGCGACGCCAGCGCGCCGACGTTCCTGTTGACGCATTGGGCGCGCGACCGGCGCCGCGGGCCGGGCCTGCCTCGGCCGTTCCTGGTGAAGAAACACACGCGCGACACTGCGGCGGCGTATGGGCTGACCGATCGCGGGACCCTGGCGCCGGGCATGAAAGCCGACATTGCGGTCATCGACTTCGACAATCTGGCGCTGCGCCACCCCGAGGTGATCTACGATCTGCCCGCGGGCGGGCGGCGTCTGATGCAGCGCGCCACCGGGTATCGGCATGTGTTCGTCAGCGGGGTCGAGACGCTGCGAAATGACGCGCATACCGGGGCACTGCCGGGACGGTTGATCCGGGGGCGCTGAGGCTGACTCACCTTACCGCGGCGGCCGCGGTTCCGGCGGACAATGAGGCCGGGTAAACCGGCGAACAACACGATGGAGGAAATGGACATGGCTCAGGTGGCGGATTCAAAAGGGGAATACCGGGGGACGACGGTCAGGGACGATGCCGCGCTGGCCGCGTGGCTCGCAAAGCGGCCTCGGGAAGCGGCGCTGGAACCGGCGCTGCCGATCGTCGATCCGCATCATCACTTCTGGGACGCGCGGGCCCGCGGCACCTATTTATTGCCGGAATTGTTGTCCGACATTGGCGGCGGCCACAACATCGTTTCGACTGTGTTTCTGGAATGCCGGGCCATGTACCGCAAGGACGGTCCGCGGCACATGGCGGCCGTGGGCGAGGTCGAATTTGTCGCCGGACTCGCGGCCATGAGTGCCTCGGGCGCTTACGGTCCGTGCCGGGTGGCCGAGGTTATTGTCGGCGGCGGCGATCTGACTGCGGGCGCGGCGAATGTGCGCGAACTGATGCAGGCGGAAATCGCCGCCGCCGGTGGACGGTTGCGCGGCATGCGGCACGGGGTCGCCTGGGATGAGCATGAGGCGGTCAGTAAATTCGCTTCCCGCCCGGTGCCGCTGCATCTGACGATGGACCCGAAATTCCGCGAGGGTTTCGCGCAACTCGCGCCTTTGGGCCTGAGTTTCGAGTCGTGGCAGTATCATCCGCAACTTCCCGATGCGATCGATCTGGCGCGCGCGTTCCCAGACACGTCGATCGTCCTTAATCATGTCGGCGGCCTGTTGGGCGTTGGCCCTTATTCCGGGCATCGGACGGAGATTCTCCAGACCTGGAAAGTCAATATCGCCGAGCTTGCCAAATGTCCCAATGTCACGATGAAACTCGGCGGGTTGGGCATGGTCTCGGTCGGGTTCGATTTCCACGAGCGCGATCTGCCGCCGTCGTCGGAAGACCTCGCGGCGGCGTGGCGGCCCTACATTGAACATTGTATCGAAACGTTCGGTGTCGATCGCTGTATGTTCGAAAGCAACTTTCCGCCGGATAAGCAATCTTGCGGATATACCGAGTTGTGGAATGCGTTCAAGCGCGTGACTGCGAATGCATCGGCGTCGGAAAAGACCGCGCTTTACAGCGGCACGGCAGCACGGGTGTACAAGATGATGGCGCCCTGATACCGGGCGGCGGGCGGATTGGCCGGTGGCACCGGCCGTGAACGCGTGGTGGCCGGGTGGGTCCCGGCCACATGGCGCGCCCTGACGCCGCCCAGGATGACGCCGAGGGGATACTGCCCGGAGCCGGGCTTTCGAGGGGAAGACATCACTCCTTCACCGCCCCCGTCATCGACGACACATAATATTCCACGAAAAACGAATAAATAATCGCCACCGGAACCGATCCCAGCAGCGACCCCGCCATCAGCGCGCCCCATTGGTAGACGTCGCCTGTGACCAGTTCCGTCAGGATCGCGACCGGGACGGTTTTGTTCTCGGTCGATTGGATAAAGGCCAGCGCGTAAATGAACTCGTTCCAGGACAGCGTGAACGCGAAGATGCCCGCCGAAATCAGGCCGGGGACCGCCAACGGCAAAGTGATCCGCCAGAGAATTTGGATGCGCGTGCAGCCATCGATCAGCGCGCATTCCTCCAGTTCGTAGGGGATCGACTTGAAGTAGCCAATAAGAAGCCAGGTGCAGAAGGGCACGAGGAAAGTTGGATAGGTCAGGACCAGTGCGATCGGGTTGTCGAACAGCCCGAACTCGAAGATCAGGGTCGCCAGCGGAATGAACAGGATGGAGGGCGGGACCATGTAAGCAAGGTAAATCGCCAGGCCAACATGTTTGGCGCCGGAAAAGCGGAGGCGTTCGATGGCGTAGGCGGCCAGAACGGACGAAAACACCGACAGGAAGGTGGAGGCTGCGGCGATGCCCATGGTGGTCATCAGCCAGCGCGGATAGCGCGTTTCCCACAGCAGCACGTAAATGTTGTGCAATGTCGGAGAATTCACCCAGAACGGATTGTACTCTTTGTAGTTGTACATCTCGTGGTCGGGTTTGAATGCGGTGATCGTCATCCAATAGAACGGAAACAGCAGCCCGATGACGAACAGCGCCAGCGGGACATATACCGTGACCGTGCGGCGCAGGCCCGAATCCCAGGACAAATGCTCGGGCGCGTCGTTGCTGCGTGCGAAAGTGGCCTCGGTGGGTGGATTGGTGACGGTGGACAGCGCGTCAGTCATTGTCGGAGCCTTGTTGCCATTTCCGCCGTCCGACGCCGTACAGGCACAGGAAGGTCGCGCCGATCAGGAAGGGGATCATCGAGACCGCGATCGCTGCGCCCTCACCCAGTTGAGAACCGGGGATGGCGCGCTGGAAGGCCAGGGTCGCCATCAGATGGGTGGAGTTGAACGGGCCGCCACGGGTGATCGCGTAGACCAACTGAAAGTCGGAGAAGGTGAAGAGAACCGATAGCGTCAGCGCCACCGCCAGGATTGGCATCAACAGCGGCACGGTGATGCGGCGGAAGCGTTGCCATCCGGTGGCGCCGTCGAGCAACGCGGCCTCGTACAGCGAGGGCGAAATGGTTTGCAGGCCGGCCAGCAGGGTGATCGCGACGAAGGGGATACCGCGCCAGATGTTGGCGACGATCAGGGAAAACCGCGCGGGCCAGGGCTCGCCAAGGAAGTCGATATAAGTGGAGCGGAGGTGCAGCACATCGACGATAAGATAGGACACGATCGAGAATTGCGGCGAGTAAATCCACCACCAGGCGATGGCGGACAAGACCGTGGGGACAATCCAGGGCAGCAGGACGATGGCGCGCAGGAACGCCTTGAAGGGTATGTGGTTGTTCAGCAGCAGCGCCAGCCACAATCCCAGCAAGAATTTTCCGGCGGTTGCGAAGGCGGTGTAGAAAATCGTGTTCCACACCGACATCAGGAAGATCGGATCGGTCAGCAAATATTCGAAGTTGTCGAGGCCGACAAACTGGCCGGGCTGGCCGATGGTTGTGTCGGTGAAGGCCAGCCAGATGCCCAGACCCAAAGGATAGGTCAGGAACACCAGCAGCAGGCCCATGGTGGGCAGCAAACACAAGAACACCAGGAAGGGTTTGTAGTCGAAGAGTTTTGTCATCCAACTGTCAGGCTGGCGGACAAATCCCGCCGGGTGGCGGGCGATATCGACGGTGGCGTCCATGGTCTTGCTGCCCCTCGTGTGGCGTCAGGCGCCCTTATAATACCGTTGGGCCTGGCGTGCGGCTTGTTTCGCTGCGGCCTCGGCGGTCATGGACCCCGTTGCGACGGCCGCGAACATATCGACCATCGTGTAATTGGCGATGACAGAGCTGGACGCGGCGGAGACCGGCCCCTTGTACCCATCGTAGAACGGCGTATCCATCGCGCCGGCGAAGGGCGAGAGTTGCGGGTCTTTGCCCCAGAACGCCATTTTGGAATAGGCCTTCAGGGGGTTGCACCAGTACCCCAGGCACTCGGACAGCCAGGGGCCGTATTGCTCGGCCTCCATCATGAAGCGGAGGAATTCCTTGGCCGCGTTCGGGTATTTCGAGTGTTTAAACAGCATCGCATTCAGCGGTGTCGCGGATTGTGGCGGGCGTTTGGAAAGGCCGTAGGGTGCGACCTGGTGCATCGTGTCGGCCGCGATGGCCTGGACGTTCGGATCCTTGGAGTTTTTGGCGGCGTAATAGATCGAGATACCGTTGAACGTCAGACCGATCTGGCCGGCGAGATAGGCCTGGTTGTTGCTGACGTCGAGCCAGGTCATCGTGCCCGGGATCATCGTCTTGTACAGTTCCGCGACGTATTTCAGGGCCTTGATCGTATCGGATGAATCGATCGCGACCTTCCCGTTGTCGTCTACAAGATAGGCGTTGTGGGACCACAGCGCCCATGAGGCAAAGCCGGTGGCATCGCCAAGGGCGTGGCCCAGAGAGAAGCCGCTGGGGTGGCCAATTTTCTGGAGTTTCTGACAGAGATCGAGGAATCCGGCGTGGTCGTTCGGGATTTTGTCGTAGCCGGCTTCCTTAACCCATGATTTCCGGTACACGGTGGGGCCAGTGCCGCCGCCCATGGGAATGGAAATCCACTCTTTCGTTTTGTATTTCGTGCCATAGAGCACGGCGAGGTCGTACCAGCCGCCATATTTCGCGCCGAGATAGGTCGCAAGATCGGTCATGTCGGCGATTTTGGACGTGTAGACGTGAGGATCGGAGCTGAATCCAATCACAATGTCGGCGCCCGCGCCCGTGTTGGCGATGACGGCTGTCTGTGGGCGAATATCTTCCCAACTGACAAAATCCACCTTGACGTTGACGCCGGTTGCCTCGATGAATTTCTTCACATTGGCTTTAAACACCACCTCATCCGCGTCAACGAATTTCGCTGGGCGTAGCACATGAAGCGCGGCGCCTTTCTCGATCTTGAAGTCGGGCGGTTTGACATCGGCGGTGGGGATGTCGGCCGCCGCATTGGCGCCAAGCAGAGGGATGGACGCGGCGCCCAGAGCGGCGGCGCCGATGGCGAGTGAGTCGCGACGGGTGATGGTCATGATGTGTTGCTCCCTGTCCTTTGGGCGACGGGTGCCGGGAAACCGGTGCCCGTGCGTTGATCGAATTCAGGCGGCGAGGCGTTGTCCAGTGGCGGCGTCGAAAACGTGGACCAGCGACGGGTCTGGCGAAATGCGAAGCAGTTCGCCCGGACGCGCCGAGATGCGTTCGCGGAAGGCGCCGATGATGTTGACGCCCGCGAAAAGTGCCATGACCTGGGTTTCGGAGCCCGTGGGCTCCAGGACGTTGATTTTCGCGGGCACGCCGTTGCCGTCGAGATGGAAATGCTCGGGGCGGATGCCGTAGATCACAGGCTTACCATCTGCGCCGCGGGAATCCAGGGGCAAGGGCAGCACGGTGCCGTCTTCCGCGGTGAAGGCGCCCCCCGCAATCGTGCCTTTAAGAAAATTCATCGCGGGCGAGCCGATGAAACCGGCAACGAACAAATTATTGGGCCGGTCGTAAAGATCCAGCGGCGCGCCGATTTGTTCCACGTTGCCGCCGTTCATGACGACGATCTTGTCGGCCATCGTCATGGCCTCGATCTGATCGTGGGTGACGTAGACGGTCGTGGTTTGCAGGCGCTGATGCAGCTCCTTGATTTCGGCGCGCATCGCGACACGCAGCTTGGCATCGAGGTTGGACAGCGGCTCGTCGAACAGGAATACCTGGGGGTCGCGGACGATGGCGCGGCCCATGGCGACGCGCTGGCGCTGACCGCCGGAGAGTTGTCTGGGGTAACGGTTAAGGTAGGGCGTCAGGCCGAGAATTTGCGCGGCGCGCGCGACTTTCTCCTCGACGAGGGCCTTCGGCGCTTTGGCGATGTCCAGCGCGAAGGCCATGTTATCGCGCACGGACATGTGCGGATAAAGCGCATAATTCTGAAACACCATGGCGATGTCGCGTTCTTTCGGCGCGACATTGTTCACCACGCGGCCGCCGATCGATATTTCGCCGCCGGTGATGTTTTCCAACCCGGCGATCATGCGCAAAAGGGTCGATTTACCGCAGCCGGACGGTCCCACCAGGATGACGAATTCGCCGTCCTCGATATCCACGTTGACGCCGTGCAAAACTTCCGTCGTGCCGTAACGCTTCCGCGCCTCGCGGATGGTGACCGTCGCCATAGATGTCCCTTCGATCGTTGCCCTCTCCCCGCTGCCGGGGAGAGGGGTCTTCGTTCGCGTCAAAACTTGGAAACGCGGGTTTCCTTCGAGGTAATGAATTCGAGCAGCGCCGGGACGCCGGCCTTGGTTTGCTCGATCCCGCGCTGGATCGCGGCGCGGATCTGATCCGGCTGGGTCACGCGCTCGCCATATCCGCCGAACGCCTTCGCCATGTCGGCGTAGTTGCCAGAGATATCCGTCGAGCGGTACTTCGCCGTCGAAATCGGCATGACCTTCAATTCGATCGCCATGGAGAAGTTATTCAGCAGGATGGAGAGGATGGGGATCCGCTCGCGCACTGCGGTTTCGAAGTCCATGCCGGTGAAGCCGATGGCGGCATCGCCCCACAGATTGATGCAGAGTTTGTCGGGCTTCGCCAGTTTCGCGCCCATGGCGAGGCCGAGGCCCATGCCAAGCTGGGTGGTTTTACCCCAGCCGATGTAGGACATGGGGGTCGTGGAGGTCCAGAACGGCGAAATCTGATCGCGCGGGCTGCCGGCGTCGTGGGTGATAATGGTGTTGTCGATATCGACGGCGCCCATCAGTTCCTTAATGACCCGATACGGATTCAACGGCGATTCGTTAGAATCCAGCAACGGACGCCATTTCGCCATCCATTCCTCGCGGACGGCGGCGATTTCGGCGACGGTGTCCTTCGGATCGCGGTTGGCCTTGATGGTCTGACGCAGTTCGCCAATCAGGGCTTGCAGGGTCAGTTTGGCGTCGCCGACGAGGCCGACGGCGCTGACCACATCCTTGTTCAGATGGTTGGGGTCGAGCGTCGCGTGGACGAATTTCTTGCCTTTCGGGAATTTAATGCCGAAGTTGGTTTCGGTGAACGAACAGCCAATGCCGATGACCAGATCGCTTTTGTTAACGAAGTGGTTGACCTGGCCGGGAACCGCGTTGCCGCCCGAGCCCAAAGACAGCGGGTGGGTCTCGGGGAAGGAGCTTTTGCCGCCAAGGCTGGTGGTGACGGGGGCGCCCAGTAGTTCGGCGAGCTCGCGTAGTTCGGCCCAGGCTTCGGCCCATTGGACGCCGGTGCCGGAATAGATGATGGGGCATTTGGCGGCGAGGATTGCGGCGGCGGCCTTACGGACGTCGGCCGGATCGGGGCCGTATTTGTGGATGCCAACGGGTGTGTAGTCGATGTCGCCGATTTCCTCGTTCCAGATATCGGTCGGGATTTCGACGATCGCCGGGCCGGAGCGGCCGTTGCGGATGTTGCTGAAAGCGCGGCGCATGACGTTGCACAGCTCATTCGGCACGATCACCTGCTCGGCGATCTTGGACACACTGCGCATATTGCGCGTCGAGGAAAAATTCGGGTCGATCTGCGAGATGCGGCGGGCGTATCCCTGCGGGATCACCAGCATCGGGATGGACTCGGAATAAGCCTGCGCGACGCCGCCATAGGCGTTCTCGGCGCCGGGGCCGTGTTGCATGCAGAAGGCGCCGATCTTGCGGCCCGACGTAACACGGGAAATGGCGTCCGCCATGTGCAAGCCGATCCGCTCCTGACGGACGATGATCGGGCGGATATCGGCCGCCGCGGCGTATTCCAACAGATGGTTGACGGGGTAGCCGCAGAGGATCTCGATCCCCTCCCGCTTCATGATTTCCGCGATTGCGTCACCGACTTTCATGCGACCGGTCTCCCTCCTGGTGGATTTATGAACTGATATCCGATGACAGGGTAGAGACGGGGGCGGCGGGTGGCAACCGGGTGGGGTGGCGCGTGATTCGTCCCGCCCCTCAATCCGTTCGGCTCAATTCGCGGAACGGACCAGGAATGTCGTCTGCCGGGTGATCCAAGAGACGGAGTGGCGCGTAACGCTCGCATATCGAAAAACCCAATGAGCAGGAGACCTGACGATGCGCGAAGAAAACCGGTTGTTGGCGGCCATACGCCACAATTATACCGCCATCATGTCCGCGGATAAGAACCCTCTCAAAATGTTACCGGTCGCACAGCGTTTTCAGGCCATGGTCTATCTCTCCATCATGTGGACATCGATTTTTTGCGCGGGATTTGGGGCCTGGTATTGGTACGGAGAATTGATCGTCGGTCACGTGCTTGTCGTGTTGGGGATCGCACTCACCACCGTGACGTTCAGAAGCGCGTCTCGTACGGTCGCCGTTCGCCAGAACGACGCCGGGTAACGGCGGGGCCAAAACGTCCGCGATGGGCGGGGCGATCGTGTTCATACTGTCGATCGCCCAGCCGAGCCTGGCTGGCGGCGGCGGTGGAGCGAAGCCGTGAATTTTCCAGGTTTATCGCGATGGCTTTGACGTTCGAGCCCCGCGAGATAAACTCACGCATGGTCATCGTGTTCGGCTCCATCAATCTCGATCTGATTTTTCCGGTTCCGCACATTCCGGCACCCGGTGAAACCGTCCTGGGCCCCTCGGTTCGGATCGAACCGGGTGGTAAGGGCGCGAACCAGGCGGTGGCTGCTGCGCGGGACGGCGCCGCCGTGGCGATGGCCGGTGCGATCGGCCGCGACAACCTCGCGGACGCCGCGCTGGCTATGCTGCGCGCGGAAAAAGTCGATCTGAGCCGCGTGGCGGCAGCTGTGCCAGGGACCGGCTGCGCCTCGATCGCGGTCGATCCCTCGGGCGCAAACGCCATCGCGGTTGGCTCCGGCGCCAACCTCGCGGCTCGGCAAAGCCAGGTCGAGGACTCGCTTCTTACTCCGGACGCGATCCTGTTGCTGCAAATGGAAGTGCCTGCAGAGGAAACCGCGGCGCTGATCCATCGCGCCCATGCGCGCGGCGTCCGGGTGATTCTGAATCTCGCCCCCGCCGCCGCTCTGCCGGAAGAGGCATTGCGAAAACTCGACTTGCTGACGGTCAACGAGACCGAAGGCGCCTGGCTCGCCGCTCATCTGAACTGCGAAAATACTGCGGCCGCTTTGCACCGGCGGCTGGGGGTCGCGATCGTGCGGACGCTGGGGGGAGACGGGCTGGACGTCGCGTCGGCCGCGGGCACGGAAACCATCCCGGCGCATAAGATAACGCCCGTCGATACCACCGGCGCCGGCGATTGCTTCGTCGGGGTCGTGGCGGCGGCGCTGGACCGTGGCGTTTCCCTGAACGCCGCCCTGACCCGCGCCAGCGCCGCCGCCGCGCTGTGCTGCCTGCGTCCGGGAAGCCAGGGCAGCATCCCCATTGCCGCCGAAACCGATGCCTTCCTTCGCCAGCCCCCTGCGACAAAGCCCGTGTGACAAAGCCCTTTGGGCATGGCAGTTTCGGGGTCGTCATCACGCACGGGAGCCAAACCCATGAACAAAAATCAGATCGAGCGCGCCGCCCAAATCCTGGTCCAGGCGCGCCGCGACATGAAACCGCTGGACGGTCTGCCAGCCGGCCTGAAACCGTCCACATTCGAAGACGCCCATGCGATCCAGGATGCGGTCACTCGCCAACTCGGGCAACTGATCGCGGGCTTCAAGGCGATGGCGCCGGCGAATGGCGATGCGACGCGAGGTATGATTTACGGTGCGACAATCCTGCCCTCGCCATGCGATCTCCCGGCTGCGAAAGTCCCGCAATGTGGGGTCGAGGGTGAGGTTGCCTTCGTCTTCCGCCGCGATCTGCCGCCGCGCGACGTGCCCTATAGCCGCAACGAAGTCGCCGCCGTGTTGGACGCGTGCGCGGCGATCGAGGTGGTGCACAGCCGCTTCGGGCAAAAGGCGGCGGTGACGAATTTGGAAAAACTGGCCGATTCCATCAGCAATGGCGCGCTTGTTCACAGCGTTCCGACCGCCAATTGGCGGGGCCTGCCTCTGGGTCATTTGAAAGTCACCCTGACCGTCAACGGCAAAATCGAGATGGAGAAAACCGGCGGCCACCCCACCGGCGATCCTCTGGGCGTCGCCGTCGTGCTGGCGAACCTCTGGCGCGGCAAAGGCGGCGTCCGCGCGGGCCAGTTCGTGACATGCGGGTCGTTCACTGGCCTGATGTTTTTGAAGCCGGGCGATGTCTGCGGCGTGACGTTCGAGGGGCTGGGATCGGCAGACGTCACCTTCGTCCAATAGTGGGCTCAGGACACCTCGCGCCGTCGTGGCGTGAGGCCGTACCGGTCTGGCCCGCTGGGTTCGGGCGATCCAATGGCGCGGCGATACCGGACCCGTGCCGCCAGCCAAGAGACGGTTGCCTCAGCCCATCCTCTGCCGGCGTTATTCCCGGTCCTTGACTTTCCCCCGCCAAATCTCCATTTGGACCTTAATGGAGGTTCAAATGGTATCGCGCTTTTTGGATGAACCCTTAAAAATGCCACACTACGAGGGCGTTTCGGAGCCGCGCGTCACGCTCGATTGGGTCCGGGACCTGGCCGCCGATGGTTTGGACGCCGATGGTCTGCCCGCCGATGGTCTGCCCGCTGGGGAGCTTCGCGCCGTCGCGTTGCGCGTTTGCGGCGACGTCGTGGAAGCCAACAAGCTGGTCCATGCCATCGTGCCCAAATCCAGCCTGAACCGCCGCGGCAAGCTGACCCTGACCCAAGGCGAACAAACACAGCGACTGGGCCGGCTGTTCGACATGGCGCGGCTGGCCTTCCAGGACACCGGGGACGCGCGCGAATTCATGCGCAGGCCGCACCCGGAACTGGGGGGGCGCCGCCCGATCGACGCGGCCATGACGGAGATGGGAGGGCGGGCCGTGGAACATGTCCTCGACTGCCTCCTTTACGGCTTGCCGGCCTGAATGCGGCTTTGGCGTTTGGGCGGCACGATATTTCCACTTTGGAGCGGCGAAGGCGCCCGGTTGAAGGGCGGACGCTGGAACCAGAAGGGCATGCCGGCGATTTACACCGCCACCTCCTTCGCGATGGGCGTGCTGGAAATTATCGCCCATGCCAATATCGGCCGGGTGCCGCGCGGAACTGGCTTCATCGCGATCGATATCCCGGACGGCGCGCCCATCGATCGCGTGGGGCCAGAGGATATCCGGGGCTGGGACGCGCACCCGCCCAGGGCTTCCATGAATTTCGGCACAGCGTGGCTGAGACGGTACGAGGGCCTGGTGCTGCTGGTCCCATCCGCGGTCACCGGCGGCCTGGACCAGAACGCGGTCGTCAATCCGCAGCATCCCGCCTTCGCCCGTGTTTCTGTCAGTCCGGAGCAACCCGTCCAGCTCGACCCGCGGTTGTTTCCCGTCGGGGCTTGAGGCCCAGGGACAGGGCGGGCATGGTGGTGAGATGGAGCCAGCCAATCGCGTCAATTATCAGGCCAGCATCGACCGTCCGCGCCTGAGTCTGCCGGACGGCAAACGAATCGCGGTCTTCCTTGTCGTGAACATCGAGCGTTGGGATATCGGGCGCCCAATGCCGCGCCAGGTTTTGACACCGCCTCAGGGCGCCTCGGTGCTGCCCGACCTGCCGAACTGGGCCTGGCACGAATACGGCATGCGCGTGGGGTTCTGGCGGCTGAAGGCGGCGCTGGACGATTTCGCGATCGCGCCGACACTGGCGATCAACGGCGCCGTGCCCGCGGCCTATCCTCGGGTAACCCGGGCCGCGCGCGACGCCGGTTGGGAATTCATGGTGCACGGCTTCCACCAGACGGCGACACATCTGGTGGAAGACCAGCGGGCGATGATCCGCCAGGCGATCGACACGCTTCGCGATGCGGGCGGGCACGCGCCGGTCGGTTGGCTGGCGCCGGGTCTGACGGAAACGCTGGAAACCCCGGATTTACTGGCGGAGGCCGGAATTCGTTACTGCGCCGACTGGGTAATCGACGACCTGCCCACGACGATCCGGACGGCGCACGGCCCGATGCTGACGATGCCCTATAGCGTCGAATTGAACGACATTCCGATAATGATGATCCAGCATCATCGCGCCGAGGAATTGTTCGACCGCACCGTCGCCCATTTCGACCGGCTTTACGACGAAGCCGGGCAGCAGGGCGCCAAGGTCATGGGGCTCGCGGTGCATCCCTATATCAGCGGCGTGCCGCATCGGATCGGCTGGTTCGAAAAGGCGCTGGCGCATATGGCGGCTCGGCCTGGGACGGTGTTCTGGCAGGGCCGCCAGATCATGGACTGGTATTTGAAAGCATCGGCATGAACTGGGGCGTCCTGTCCCGAACCGAACGCGATGCCGCTTATAACAATGTCGCTGCGGTATCGAACAGCGCGGCCCTGAGCGCGGCGCGAGAACAGGCGTCGGCGGTATTTCGACAGGCTCATCCCGGCCATCTGGATCTTCGTTACGGCCCGCGAGAGCGAAATACCTGGGATTTGTTCCCGGCCGCCGATCCCGCTGCGCCCTGCATTGTTTTCATTCATGGCGGATATTGGCAGCGGAACAGCAAGGAACAATTCGCCAACCTGATCTCTGGGCCTTATGCGCTTGGCTGGTCGGCGGCGTTGCCGGGTTACACACTCGCACCGGATGCCTCGCTGACGGACATCGCCGCCGAAATTTGCGCCGCGCTGGACTGGTTGGGCCAGAACGGCGCCGCGCACGGGATCGCCGGTCCGGTCCTGCTGTCCGGCTGGTCGGCGGGCGGGCTTCTGACGGCGTTGTGTCTGGATCACCCCCTGGTGCGCTCTGGGCTGGCGATTTCCGGGGTGTTCGAACTCGGCCCGATCCGCGACACGTTTCTGAATGAGAAGTTGCGCCTGACGGACGAGGAAATCGTCGCGTTGTCGCCGCTGCGCCTCCCGATGTCCGGCAAACCCCTGGCGATCGCTTATGGCACCGCGGAATTGCCGCCATTGGTATCGGACAGCCGGGATCTGCACGCGCGCCGGTCCGCCGCGCATTTGCCGGGCGCGCTGATCCCGGTGCCCGGCGGGGACCATTTTACCATTGTGCATGAACTGCGCGATACCGGGGGAATTCTGACCCGGCAGTTATCTACATTTTCGATGAAGTGACTTGCGCGCCCACGGGGCAGACACCCGATACGGCCCAGATATAAGTATGTCCTCCTTTCTGCCCCACTCTGGCTTCGTCCTGACACCAGATCTCCACCGGCTGGCCGGCCAGGGCGGAGCCGGGAAGAAGGGCTTTTTTCACAAGGTTCGCGAAGTTTTTTAAAAGTCTCCTGTGCGGCGGCGTCCTTTTCCAGATGGAACGGACGTGGCTGCAGCCGCGTCGGATCGAGTTTGCGCAGCCATTTTCCGATGGTCCGCTCGGTCGCCGCGACGT
>JAYWAX010000305.1:0-5445 GCA_043782125.1 Acetobacteraceae bacterium
CGCCACACGTTATGACAAACTCGCCAGAAATTTCACCGCGACAGTCATTCTGGCCGCGATCATCAGATGGTGGATCTAATCGAGTCTGGAGCCTAACGCGGCCGCCGAAACCGCCGTCGCTTCCATGATCCTCCGTGCGCGCGTTTTCAGCGGCCTGTGGCAGGTTGGCCGGATCGGTAAGTTTCGCGCGTCGCCTTAGGTTTCCAGCACCAGCAACCCGTACCCGGTGGTGAGCGGCGCGGTGTAGTTGCAATGCACCCGGCGCACCTTGGCGCCAAGTGCGCCGCGCATGGCGAGCCACATGATCATTTCCACGCCCTCGGTCCCGCCGCGTTCCATGTATTCCTGGATCGAGAGTTCGGAGAGTCCGGCGGGATCGGTTTCCAGGCGATCCATGAATTCGTGGTCCCACGATTCATTATGTTTGCCGAAATTCTGGCCGTGCAGTTGATGCGTCAGGCCGCCGGTGCCGAAGACGACGATGCGTTTGTCCTTTGGATAGGTTTCGATCGCGTGACGGAGAGCGGCGCCGAGACGGTAGAGGCGGCGCGCGGTGGGGATGGGATGCTGGATGACGTTGACGGCGATCGGAACGACCGGGATTTTCCAATCGGTGTCCGTCAGTAACGGCAAAAACGACAGGACGCCGTGATCGAGCGCCATTTCCTGGCAGATGGTGGGATCGAATTCGTCTTCGACCAGAGATCTCGCCAAATGCCAGGCGAAATCGGGATCGCCGGGGATGTCGGCGAAGGGGCGCTTGCCCCAGCCCTCGTCCGCCTGTGCGTGGACGGCGCCGACACCCAACGCGAAGGTGGGGTAGGCGTCGAAGAAGAAACGATTGACGTGGTCGTTGTAAACGATCAGGAACAGGTCGGGTTTGACGTCTTCCAGCCAGCGCCGCGCGGGTTTATAGCCGTCGAACAAAGGCGCCCACATGGGTTCGTTTTGCTGGCCTTTATCCCAGGCGACGCCGATCGTGGGGGCGTGGGAGGTGCCAATACCGCCGATTGCCGTCGCCATATCAAGACCCTTTCTTTGCGTGGAATTCGGCGAGCGTCAGGCCCGCGGTGTGGGCGCCGATTTCCGGCAAGGGCGCGCCAACCGCGGCGCCGATTTTCAGCAGCAGATAAATGCTGGCGCCATGTTCCATCATGGCCTTCCAGTCGCGGCGGTGGACGAGTTCGATTTCGGTGGCCGAACAACCCAGGGACCGCATGTAACCGGCCTCGTCCGCCTGAAAGCGGGTCCGGTTGTCCGGCCGGCTGAGCGTGTTGGCCATTTTGTTGAGCTGGTAACTTTTCGCCGAGCGCTCGCCGGTGAAAACGTAAGCGCCGGATACGACCTCGTCCAATGCGGCCTCCCTGGTTGACCTGTTATGTCCATATACAAGCCCAGTCCGCTGCGTGCCAGGACCGCGGGCAGCCGGGCGTAAGGGAGGACTGTTCTGTTTGGCGCACGGCCGCACACCCCGTCATGGTCCGCGAAGGCGAACCATCGACGTCTTTGTCGAGAGCGGCACTGCGAGACATGGATGGTCCGCTTTCGCGGACCATGACGGCGAGAGGAGGTGTGTGTCGGCAAGGCGCCTCGGCCATCGTTGGGCGCGCCTTGGTCTGGCTCCCGGTTCGGCGCCCAGACCGGCGCCGGCAAGGTCATACGGGCCGGGATCAAGCGCTGCGGCTGTCGATCGACGCCGTCGCCACCAGTTCATGCAGTAACGCGATGGTCGCCGTGCCCGGACAGGCGAAGGGATCCAAAGCGGGTTTTTCCGAATATTTCAGCAGCAGCGCGGGGTTCACCGTGGCGATATCGACATGCCCCATGGTCCAGCCGCCGAACCGCCGCTCACTGATTTCATCGTACACCAGAATCCGGATGCCCAAATGGCGTTCATCCCGCGCGATGCGCGTGAATAATTCACAGACCTCGTCGCGCCCGCCCTCCAGCATCTGCAGATACAAAGTGTCGGTGAAGCACAGCACGCCCGAGATACCCCGCGCCGGGTTGTTGCCGCGCGACTGCCGCAGGATCGACTCCGTCACGGATTTGACGATCGGGACGGCGGAGCGGCTGGCGTACAGACATTGAACGAGCATTGAGTGCCTCAGGATTTCAGGCGGATAAGCGAGAGAAATTCGCGGCGTAACGACGGGTCTTTCAGGAAGGAACCGCGCATCACGCTGTTGATCATCTTGGTGGCGGAATCTTTGACCCCGCGCCAGTGCATGCAGAAGTGATCGGCTTCCATCACGACGGCCAAACCGTCTGGCGTGACCCGGTTCATCAACAGATCCGCGATCTGGGTGATGGCTTCCTCCTGAATTTGCGGCCGGCTCATGACCCATTCCGTGAGCCGGGAATATTTTGACAGTCCGATGAGGTTCGAATGCGCGTTCGGCATTACCCCGATCCACACCCGGCCCATGATCGGACAAAAATGGTGGCTGCACGCGCTGCGAACGGTGATCGGGCCGACGATCATCAGCTCGTTCAAACTCTCAATATTGGGGAATTCGGTGACCGGCGGGGCTGGCACATAACGCCCCCGGAATATCTCATTCAGATACATTTTCGCGACGCGCGCGGCGGTATCCTGGGTGTTGTGATCGCTGCCCGTGTCGATCACCAGACTTTCCAGAACCCCGCTCATGCGGGCGGTGACTTCCGCCAGCAGCGCGTCAAGCTCGCCCGGTTCGATGAACGCCGAGATATTATCGTTGGCGTTGAATTTCTTTTTCGCGCGCGTCAACCGGTCCCGGATCCGCGCGGAGACGGGTGAGGGGGGGAACGCGCCGGATGGCCTGATCGGTTCGGTCATTATCTTCAGTTTTTGTCTCGCGCCGCGCGAGAGGGGGGACAGGGCGACAGCATCGATTCGCGCGGGCCGTCCGATCCGTCTGGATCGCGACAGAAGCGATGCTCTCCATGAGCCGGCGTGCACGGTTCATGGGAATGAGGCTAGAGGATACGCCCAACGCGTCAAGCGCCTATCGGAGGGGTACGCGTGAATCGGAGCGCGTGTTGCTGCGGCGCATTTTCCGCCAAGGGCGGGCGCCGGGGAGATCGGAATACTGCCACCTGACGTAACCGATGACCCTTCCATCGGTTACGTCAGGTGGTATCGCGCGCCGGGTTGGCCGGCGGCGGCGCGCGAAATCGAGAGTTATACCAATGGGCGCAAGCATTGGGGCTCTGCCCCCGTGCTTTTCTTTCGTTCGCCCGATGCCCCGGTTACCGGTGCCTCAGGCGGCGCCGTTGCTTATTCCACGGTCTTTACCCATTCCTCCGCTGCCACGCCGGCGCCGGACAGGAAGGGTGCGTCCGGATCGCGCATCCAGGCAACGATATCCGCGACCACCTCCGCCCGTCCCAGATCGCGCATGGCGAGGTGATACCGTGCCGGGTAAAAGGCGCGCCGTGCCGCACCGGGCGGCAGCGCCCGCCACGTGGCGGCCGTCGCGCGTTCGGGGATCAACTCGTCCTTACCGCCGTAGAGGAACAGCGCGCGCGCCCGGAATTTTTTGGCGGCAGCGAGGGCGGTGTCCATCAGGTCCACCAGGCCGCGGACGGCATCGACGCGGGTGCCGCGCAGGGTCAGCGGATCGGTGGACAGGCGGCGCAGCGCCTCGCGGTTGTCGCTGGCGGTGACTTTCACATAGCCGCGATTGACCAGGATGTAGCCGGGCACGGTCCGCGATGCGGTCCACAGCAGGCCGCGCAGCAGAAAATTCATTTTGGCGCGGCCCCAGACGGCGGGGGCGCTTAAGACGTAGCCGTCCACGTCCGGCGGCGCGGCGCCGGCCGCCAGCACCATCAGGACGGCGGCGCCCATGCTCTCGCCCATCAGGAACAATTTCGCCTGGGGGTAACGGCGGCGCAGCAGCGCGGCCATGACGCGGGCGTCGCCGGTGAGGCCTTCGGTGCCCGCCCAATACCCCCGGCTCGCGGTGCCGCCGAAGCCGCGTTGATCGGGGGCGAACAGCGCGATTCCGGCGGCGGCGAAGTCCGGGCCGGGGATTTCCCAGGCATCGCGGCTGTCGTTCATGCCGTGCAGCGCCAGGACCACGGTGCGCGGCGGGCCCTCCGGCAGCCAGGCGCGGTAGGGCAGACGCATGCCGTCCGGCATGACGAAGGCGTCCGCGGCCGTTTCCGGCGCCAGAATGGCCGGTCCGGGCGGGGCCAGACGCGTGGTGCAGCCGGCGATCAGCAGCGCCATCGTCAATAAAGCGGGGAGCATGGTTGAACCCATGCGTGGCATCGCTATCATCCCCCGGCGCAGCCCACCAGACCGAGGACCCTCATGCCGGACGCCGCCGCTCTCCCACCGGAGACTTTTCACGTCGACGACCGCACGATCGCCTGCGATGGCGGGCCTGCCGGCAGCCCGGTTGGAGGCCACCCGCGGGTGTTTTTGCATATCGAGGAGCGGGAGATCGTGTGTCCGTATTGCTCGCGCGTCTATATCCTGAACGAAGGAGCCGGCCACGGCGGACATTGATCCCCCCAAAATGCACCTGGTGCTGATCGACGGCTCCGGCTACATTTTTCGCGCGTTCCATGCGTTGCCGCCGATGACACGGCCGGACGGCACGCCGGTCAACGCCGTCTTCGGCTTTACCAATATGCTGGCGCAGTTCCTGCGGGATCATACGGGTACGCATATCGCGGTGATTTTCGATGCGGGCCGGTATACGTTTCGAAACCGCCTGTACGAGGCCTATAAAGCCCATCGCCCGCCCGCGCCGGAGGAACTGATCCCGCAATTCGCGTTGGTTCGCGAGGCCACCGAGGCGTTGGGCGTGCCCGCCATCGAACTGCCGGACTGGGAGGCGGACGATTTGATCGCGGCCTATGCTCTGGCGGCGGAACAGGCGGGGGGGCGGGCGACGATCGTGTCGTCCGACAAGGACCTGATGCAGTTGATCCGGCCCGCGGTGTCCATGCTGGACCCGATGAAGAAGCGGCCGATCGGCGCGGCCGAGGTGATGGAGAAATTCGGCGTCGCCCCGGACAAGGTAATCGAGGTCCAGGCGCTGATCGGCGATTCCAGCGACAATGTCCCCGGCGTGCCCGGTATTGGTCCCAAGGGCGCGGCGGCCTTGATCGGCGAGTTCGGCGATCTGGAAGCCGTGCTGGCCGCGGCGCCTTCGATGAAACCGTCCAAACGGCGGGACTCGTTGATCGAGCATGCCGATAAGGCCCGGCTGTCGAAGGAACTGGTCACGCTGCGCACCGATGCGCCGATGCCGGTGCCGCTGGCCGATCTCGTGGTGACGGAGATGGAACCCACGCGGTTGATCGCGTTTCTGACCGCGCAGGGGTTTCGCAGCACGATCAACCGTCTCGGGCTGACGGCGGCGCCGGTGATGGCGGCCCCCGTGCAGGCCGAAGCGCCGCGCGAACCCGGCGAGGATACGCCGTACAGCGGCTATGAAACCGTTT
>JAYWAX010000306.1:0-5426 GCA_043782125.1 Acetobacteraceae bacterium
TGGTGCGGCTTTATGTCGATCTCGGGGAAATCGACCCTGCGAACCGCGAAGCGTTCCGCGTCATCACGGCGGAAACAGTCATTCAGACCGCGCGACGCGTGCTCCATCCGTACACGCTCGACGTGCGGAGCGTGGCGTGGTTCGCCGTCTATCAGGTAGGCCAGCGCGTCACCGACCGGTTCGACGATATCGCGGACGGCGAGCCAGAGGATCGGTTGCCACGCGTGTTCATTGCCGGCGATGCCTGCCACACCCACAGCGCCAAAGCTGGGCAGGGCATGAACGTATCGATGCAGGATACCTATAACCTCGGCTGGAAACTCGCCGCCGTCCTCGACGGGCGCGCTAGGCCGGACCTGCTGCGGACCTATACGGTCGAGCGGCACGCGATCGCGCAGGGTCTCATCGACTTCGACAAGGAATGGTCGAAGATCATGGCCTCGCCGCCGAAGAACCCGGAGCATCCGGAACGCGGCGGCGTCGATCCCGCGGAACTTCAGGCCTATTTCGTGATGTCGGGCAGCTACACGGCCGGAGTCGGGACCCGGTACCCGGCGGCGACCTACCTGACCGCCGCGGCAACGCACCAGGCGCTGGCGAAAGGCTTTCAAATTGGCATGCGCTTCCATTCGGCGCCCGTCGTGCGGCTTGCCGACGCGAGGCCGTTGCAACTCGGTCATGCGGCCCAGGCTGATGGGGCGTGGCGGATTTACGCGTTCGCGGATGCGAGTGGGGAACGGTTCCACGCGCTGATGGATCACCTCGCGCAGTCCGAACGGTCGCCGATCCGGCGGTTCACCCCGGATGGGGCGGATATCGACAGCGTCATCGACGTGCGCGGCATCTTCCCTCTGGACCATCGCGATCTGAACGTCGAAACGCTGCCGGCGATGCTCTTGCCGCGCAAAGGCCGGTTCGGGTTGATCGATTATGAGAAGGCCTATGCGCCCGATCTCAGGAACGGTCCGGATATCTTCGACCTCCGCGGTATCGACCGCGCAATGGGCGCGACGATCGTCGTCCGCCCGGATCAGCACGTCGCGAACGTGCTACCGCTCGACGCCTACGACGCGCTTGTCGACTTCTTCGGGCGGTTCATGCTTGACCGGCACTGAGCTCTGGGCCACCAAACCGCTGCCGCGCCGCGAAGATGGCGCGGTCAGAGCCCATCGAGAAAGCCATCGGCCTCCGCGACGATCGCAGCGAGGCGCTCTGGCGGCCAACCCGCGAGTGTGCGGTAGGGCATGGCGAGGCGCGGGTTATGTGCGAGCCGGTCTTTCTGCCGGATCAGAAAAGCCCAATAAAGATAGTTGAACGGGCAGGCATTCGGGCCGGTTTTCTGCTTCACGTCATAGGCGCATCCCGAACAAAAATCCGACATGCGGTCGATGTAAGCGCCCGAAGCCGCGTACGGCTTGGAGGCCATTCGACCGCCGTCCGCGTAAACCGCCATTCCCAATGTGTTCGGCATTTCAACCCATTCGATCGCATCGGCATAGACAGCCAAATACCAGCGCTCTGTTTCGCGCGGCGCGATACCGGCCAACAGGGCGAAATTGCCCGTCACCATCAGACGTTGAATGTGATGCGAATACGCGTAACGGGCCGTGTTGCCGATCGCCTCGCGCAGGCAGCGCATGTTGGTTTCGCCAGTCCAATAAAAGGCCGGCAGACTTCGCGTCGCCTGCAGCGCGTTCAGGCAGGCGTAGTCCGGCATCGAGGTCCAGTAGACGCCACGCACATATTCGCGCCAACCCAGGATCTGACGCACGAACCCTTCGACCGCGTTCAGCGGCGCGGCGCCCGCGCGCCAGGCGGCTTCCGCTGCGCGGCAGACCTCTCTGGGAGAGAGCAGCCCGAGGTTCAACGCCGGGGCCAGCAGCGCGTGGAACAGGAACGGCGCGCCTGCCTTCATGGCATCCTGGAAATCGCCGAAACGCGGCAGGCCAACGGCGATGAAATCGTCCAGAGCCCGCAGCGCGCCCTCGCGGTTTACCGGCCAGCCGAAGTCTTCAAGCCCGCCGAAATGATCGCCAAAACGTGCGGAGACCAGCGCCATCACCTCCCGCGTTGTCGCGTCGGGCGCGAAACGAAGCCGGCCGGGCGGCACCGTCGCGGCTGGCAGGCGCTTGCGGTTTTCGGAATCGAAATTCCATTCGCCGCCGGCGGGTTGTTTGCCCTCCATCAGAATGTCGTGCTCACGGCGCATTTCGCGATAGAAATGTTCCATGCGCCATGTGCGGCGCCCGTTGGCCCAGGAGGCGAAGCGGGCGCGAGTGGCGAAGAAACGATCGTCGGCGCGTATGTCGACCGGTATGCTCGTCTGGGCCGCCCACAGGTTCACCATCGCCTGGACACGCCACTCTCCGGGTTCGGTGACCACCAGGCCCGAGGGAACGTGCCTTGAAACCGCGTGTACAACCTCGGTGGTCAGGGTGCCGCTGTTGTTCGGGTCATCGAGCCGGACATAATCGACCGCCACGCCGCGTTGACGCAGTTCGTCCGCGAAGTGGCGCATCGCCGACAGGATCAACACGATCTTCTGCTTGTGATGCCGGACGTAGGTGTTTTCTTCCATCGCCTCCATCATCAACACGACATCGCGCGCGGGATCGATGTCCGCGAGCGCGGACAGGCCGAACGAAAGTTGATCGCCCAGAACGATCCGAAGGACGGTCATGGCGTTGCCGGCCGCGGCGCCGGAGCGGATGGCAGCGCGGCGCCACGGCAACGGCTTGAACAATACTTCACGTTGTCCCAGTCCCGCGTCCATTTCTTGCGCCAAACGAAGGGCCGGGCGCAGCGGGCGCAGGGCTTCGCGGGAAGGTCTGCTTTCGAACGCATCTTGGTCATGGGCGTTACCAGGGGACCGGCTGGCCGCGCCAGTCGAAGAAGCCGCCAGTGTCCGAGGCCGTGAGTTTGCCCACGACGTCCAGCAGGTGCGCGGATGCTTGCTCGGGGCTATGGACGTCCAACCCGGCGGCGGCAAAGGGCGCGGAAAGTCCGGTGGCGACCGTGCCCGGATGCAACGCGATACAGATCGCGTCAGGGGACCGGCGCGCCAGTTCCACCGCCGCGGTGCGCACGAGTTGGTTGAGCGCCGCTTTCGACGCGCGGTACGCGTACCAACCGCCAAGCCGGTTATCGCCGATACTTCCAACCCTGGCAGACAGTGTCGCGAACACAACTCTCCCCGTCCTGGGCATCAGCGGCAGCACATGTTTCATAATCAGCGCGGGTCCGATGGCGTTCAGCGCGAAGGAACGCGCGAGATTTCCCGCATCGATTTGGCGCCAACTCTTCTCGGGCTGCTGGTGTTCGTCGTGGAGGAACCCCGTTGCATCGATTGCGAGTCGAAGCTCGCCTTTCCCGGCGGCGAACATCGCGGCGTGTTGCAGACTTGCCTCGTCCAGCAGGTCGATTGCCGGCGAGGTTCTGCGGCTGAAACCCACCACATGCGCGAAAGTGCCGGCGGATCGCAGGGTTTCAAACAGCGCTCCGCCAATGCCGCCACTGGCGCCGAAAATGGCCGCGACGCCTTGCGTTGGAAACGAATCCAGGCCGTCGCGAGAAGCCGCCTGGATTGCTGTCGCGGTTTGCGTGGTCAAAGGCGGCTTGCTCCTTCGGTTCGGACACCGGATTTTCGCATTTTTCCAAACAGACGGGAGATCCTGGGCCGGAGCGGTAGAAAAGCCGTATAGCCAAATTCAAGCACGGCCATCGCACCGGGAAACGCTGCGGCGCGGGCGGCCCACCGCCATCGTGGCAATCGGGACCACACTTCGACGAAGGCTGCGGCGCCAGAAAGCAGTTGTCCATTTGCCGCGCGGACATGAAAACGCGCCATGGCACGCCCTTGGGTCAGGCTGGCAGGTAAGGACGCATCGATGTCCGACACGTCGATGAAACAAAGTACGCCGGAACGATCGTGGCGGCGATAATAGCCTATCTCCGCCCGGCACAACGGGCAGGAGCCATCGAAATAGACCGTCGATCGCAAAGGTTCGGTTTCCACTTCCATCTCCCGATGATTGGGCCGTCAACCCGCGAGCACCGGCGCTTTACGCAGGTAGGTCCGATCGTCGATTTGCCGGACCAGGAAATCCGCGACATTTGCGCGTGAGACAATGCCGTTCCTCCACTGGGCCGGCGCTTCGAGCACCTTGTAGCGGCCAGTGCGCGGACCGCCAGTCAAAACGCCGGGCCGGACGATCGTCCAATCGAGTTCGCTTTCCTCGATAATACGCTCCTGCCGGCTCTTGTCTTCGTAAGCGCGGCCAAAAACGACCTGGAACGGGATCTTTTGCAGGCAGCCGATCCGCGCACGGCTGTCGCCCGCGCCAAAACCGGTCACACAAATCAGCCGTTTGACGCCCCGCGCTGTCATCGCCGCGACCAGCACCCTTGTGGCATCCGAGAAGAGATGCACGGGCCGGAACAGGTCGCCCAGTCCAACGCCAAGGGTCTGGATGACCACATCGATTCCGGCGAGCGCCGCTTCCACGTCCTGGCTTTTCAGCGCGTCGCCTGGTAATTTCTCCAGATTGGGATTTGAAAGTTCTATCGCGGCCGCGGATCGCGCCAGAGCCCGCACGCGGTGCCCAGATTCAAGCGCCTGGCGGGTCGTCTCCAGGCCGATCCCCTTACTGGCGCCGATAATCAATACATGCACGATTCCAACCCCTGTTTCAGCAAGGCGAGTGCCGCGCCGGATCGGCGGCGTCATTTGCCTACGGGCTACTTACGGATCGGCAATCGGTTTGGACCGGCAGGGGAGCTATGCGTCAGGCGGGGGTCTGGAAGCGCGGCCGTGCTCCGTATCGACCGCATGTATTTTTGTATGGCTGCGTCGAAAGCCTGAGTCGGGCGGCCTGCCAGCCGGGCCCCGCGCAAGTTCCCCAAGGCCCGCCAGGCGTGGTGTTCGGTTGATGATCAGGAAAAATTTTGACTCTTTAAACGCGCAGACCAGTTCGATCCGCGCGCGATGGCCTGAAGCGGCGGCCAGGCGCCGGTCGCGCGTCAGAAGCGCCGCCTCTGGCGCCTCGGCCAGCGCGACGTAAACGGCGTCGTATGCCGTGAGGTTGTGCCGCAACGCCCAGACCCGCGGCAGCAGAAAATCGTGCGGGTAACGCCGTATCGGGAAATCGGCGAGGTCGTCGAGCGCGGCGTGCCCCCTCGCGTCGTCGATTTCTCCGCCCGCGGCGTAGCGGCGGAGTACCTGTGCGCTCTCGATATCGATCAGATGCGGCGCGTGAAGCGTCAGGCCGGGGGCGAACAAGCCGTCTTCCACCGCCAAGGCCGCATGGGTACGCAACAACACGTCGATCAACGCCGAGGCGTCCTCAACGATCATGCGCGGTCGCGTTCGGCGCGCACCGCCGCGGCCGGCGGCAAGGCGGGATCGACAGCGGACCGTCTCGCCATGG
>JAYWAX010000307.1:0-5417 GCA_043782125.1 Acetobacteraceae bacterium
GTCCAGTTCACCAGTTCGACCGGCGCTTCGGTGACGATCCCCAGATCGTTCAGCGACCGCATCACTTCCAGCCCGGCCAGCACCCCCAAAGCGCCGTCGAACTTGCCGCCGGAGGGCTGGCTGTCGAGGTGGGAGCCGAACAGGACCGGCAGGCGGGTGGGATCGCGGCCTTCGCGGCGGGCGAACATGTTGCCGATCGAATCGACCCGGACGGCCAGGCCCAAAGCCTGGCAGGCGGCGCGGAAACGGTCGCGGCCGGCTTTATCGACGCCGGACAAAGCGAGACGGCGCACGCCGCCCTTGGGCGTGGCGCCAATTTCGGCGAAGCTCATGAGCGTATCCCATAAGCGTTTGCCATCGATGCGTTGGTTGGTTTGCGACATACCGCCTGTTTGCCAGGTCCGCCCCGGGTCCCGCAAGGACTCATTCGCCGAACGGACGAAGTTCCGGCGCGCACTGGACCGCGGAGGGCGCGCGTTTTATGCCGGACGCACACCCAGGCATCCGGAAGAAGCTGCGCGCATGTCCCAGTTCAGATCGTATTTCGCGCTTGCCATGGCGCTTCCGGGGGCGCTGCTTCTGGGCGGTTGCCACCTGATCGACCAGACCGATTTCCGTCCGAAGGTCGCGGTGTCGAACCTGCCTCCGCCACCGCCACCGGTGCCGGAACCTGAAACCAGGACGGCGCTGGTCACCATCGATTACGTGAAGGATAACCCGGATTTTCGGACAGCGTTAACCAATGCGATCAAGGTGGTCGAGGCGCGGCGTCCCGGCGTGCTGTACGACGTCGTCGCCACGATCGCGACCGCCGCCGACGCGCCGGCCGCCCGGGTCCGTGCCGCCGACGCGATGACCGCGGTGGAAGCAGCGGGGGTCATCCCCGCGCGCATCCAACTCGGGCTGCGCCTGATTCCCGGGCAGAAGCCGCCCCAGGTCCGTGTCTATCTTCGCTGACGCCCGCCGCTTCCTTGGCGCCCAGGCCGAGGGATGTTCTTGATCTTGTTCATGGTCTGGCGTTGACGCGCGCGGTGGCAGCGTTATTGGCTCCGGGAGGCAAGGCGCGCGCTATTGCCCGCGCTTTCCCCCCAGCATCGCTTTGGCGATAATCGACTTCATCGTCTCCACGCTACCGCCGCCGATCCGCCCCATGCGCGCGTCCGCGAATGCCCGCGCAATCGGGTATTCCCACATGTAACCCCAGCCGCCGAACATTTGCAGGCACCGGTCCATGACTTTTCCTTGCAACTCGGAACTCACCAGTTTCGCCATTGCGGCATCGACCGGGTCCAGTTCGCCGCGCAAATGCAATTCCAGGCAACGATCGACGAACACGCGCTGCATCGTCAGATCGGCCTTCATCGCCGCCAGTTCGAACTGGGTGTTCTGGAAATCGGCCAAGGTGCGGCCGAACATTTTGCGTTGCGTGGCATATTCGACCGTCCATTCCAGCGCCGCTTCCGATGATGCGATGGCGCGGATCGACTGGACCAAACGTTCTTGCGACAATTCCTTCATCAGCAACTGAAACCCGCGGCCTTCCTCCCCCAAAAGGTTCGACACCGGCACACGCAAATCGGAAAAGAACAATTCCGCCGTGTCCTGAGCTTTGCATCCCAGTTTATCCAGCATTCTTCCGCGCGTGAAGCCAGGACGATTCGTTTCGACCAGGATCAGACTGACGCCGCGTGCCCCGGCGGCGGGATCGGTCTTGCAGGCCAGCACCACCAGGTCGGCGTTGAACCCAGCGGTGATAAAGACTTTCTGTCCGTCGATGACGTACTCGTCACCTTCCCGGCGCGCCGTCGTACGCATCGCGGCGACATCGCTGCCGCCGGAGGGCTCGGTCATACCCAGGGCAACAATGACTTCTCCGGTTGCCATGGGGGGGAGCCAGCGGCGTTTCTGGGCTTCGGTACCGTAATGAACCAAATAGGGGGCGACGATGTCGGAGTGCAGATAGAAGGTCGGGCCGGTGGCGCCCGCGCGCGCCATTTCCTCGATCATGATGGCGCCGAACAGAAAATCCCCGCCCGCGCCGCCGTATTCCTCTGGCACGCCGGTACACAGCAGGCCGCGCCGTCCCGCTTCCAGCCACAGGGAGCGCGGCACGATACCGGCCTTCTCCCACTCGGCGTGATGCGGCGCGATGTCCGACGCGATGAAACGGCGGACCTGATCGCGGAACAGGTCGTGTTCGGGAGAAAACAGCGTGCGCGGGATCATGCCGCCTGTCCCGGCGTGGCGATTGGCGAGCCCGATCGATCCATGGTGGTGTTTCCTCCCGGTTTTCCCGATCCTATCGCCGGGACGGCGGCCGCGCCAATCAGGGTGCCAATCCAAACACGGTGCCCCAGCCCGTTACTTTGCCGGAGCCCGCGCCCGCCGCGCCAAGGCAGGCCCAGAGCGTAACCGCGACGGAATCGAGAATGGGGACGCCAAGCTCTGCTTCCAGGTCCGCGCCGATCCGTGCGCCGTCCATGTTGGTGCAGAGCACCGCGACCGCGTCGCATCCTTGCGCCACGACGGCGCGGATTGCGTCTTCGATCGCGGGCGGCGGGACTTCGGCAAACGAAAAATTATCCGCCAGACCGAAATGCCGTTCGGCGGAACAATCGAATCCCTCGGCGCCCCAGTTGCGTTGGATGCGTGCCTGAACGTCGTCGGTGTAAGGCGTCACCAGCCCAATGCGGCGCACGCCCAGGCGGCGGAAAATCTGCCGGTACGCCAGGATCGTGGTCCGTGCGGGAATGCCGGTCGCGGCCTCGATCCGGGCGCACAGGCGTTCGTCCGACGCAAACCCCAGCCAACTGGCCGAGGTCCCATTCCAGGCGATCGTGTCCACCTTGGCATGCGCCAGAAGCTCTGCCGCGCGCAGGATGTGCGAGTCGTCGAACTGGCACAAAGCGGACGCGGACAGCGCGATTTCCGTCACCGCGAAGCGGGCGAAATGCGCGGTGACGTCTGGCAGGCCCGCCAGCATCGCGTAGGTGACGGGTTCCAGCACTGTGTTCGACGATGGGGTCAGCATGCCAAGGCGGATGGGCACTGTGTGTTCCTTGAAAACGGGCTGGCCGGTCTTATTTCGGCGGCTCTGCCTGTTCCATCAGCGCCAGACCTTCCAGCGCCAGGCCGTAACCAAGTAAATCCTGCATCCGCTTGCGCATGTATTCGGTGAACATCAGCCGGGTGTAGCGTAATAACAGCGTGGGTCTTTTGGTCAGGATTTCCGCGTGCTCCCACGCCCGCGCCAGCACTTTGTCCTGCGGCAGGACCTCGGCGACCAGGCCCAGGTCTTTGGCTTCATGGGCTGATAAGGTCTGACCGGTCAGCAGGAAGTAACGGCCGCGGTTCAGGCCAAGCAGGACCGGCATCACGATATGCATGCCGTCGCCAGGCACCAGGCCGTTGGGAAAATGCGCGGAATCCTGGAACGCCGCTGTGTCCGATGCCAGCACGATGTCGGACAGCAGCGGGATTTCGCCATGACGCCAGGCGGGCCCGTTGATGGCGGAAATCACGGGTACTTCGATGTTAAGCAGGTTCATCAACAGCGCGCGTCCTTCCCAGTGTACCCGGTCGAAGGCGTTGGCGGACAGGCCGGCGCCGATCGCGCTGCTGCCTGGGGTGGCGCGCGGGCCCGACCACACGTCGCCGGTGCCGGTCAGGATGACCACCCGGTTTTCGCGGTCCCGGCCGGCATCGGCGAAGGCGTCGGGCAGTTCGGCATGCGGGCCAAGCCCCCATTGGAACGGACCGTTATCGGTGTGGAAGCGCATTTCCAGAATGCCGCGCTCGCGGCGCATGTGGATGCACCTGTATTTTGTCGCGTAATTTTCGAAATTGCTCATGTTCGGTCCCTCCTTGGTGTTCGTGCGGGCAGCGTCGTCCGCGTTCTTCGGACGGGCGGTGTCAGCCCGGCGGACGGATGATTGGCGCGCGCAGATGCCCGGTCTTGATCCAGATGTCGCAACCTTCCTGACCGGCGACCGCGTTCAACGGCGCCCCAGACGGTAGCCGCAGCCACGACCCGGTCTCGAATTTTTCGAAATTTTCGACAAACGAACCGGCGAGCACCAGCAATTCGATTCCGCCGTCCGGCGCGGTCTCGATCGCCGCGCCCGGCGTCCATTTTTCCATCCGCACTGTTTCGCGTGGATCCTGGAACAACGCCAGCACCGACACGCCGGGCCCGTCTGGCGCGAATGCGCGGCCGCCGGTCGCGATCCGAAGCTCTGTCCGATCGCGCGGATCGAATTGCCAGAGCTTAACCAACAGCACGCACCCCGGCGCGGAACCGGGCGTGTGACGCGACGTTGGCGGATTGCGGATATAACTGCCCGCCGGATAATCCCCATGCTCGTCGGAAAACACGCCGTCCAGGACCAAAAACTCCTCGCCGCCGTCATGGATGTGCGGGGAGAAATGGGAACCGGGGGCATAGCGGACGATGGTGGTGGCGCGTGCGATCTCGCCGCCGATGCGGTCCAGCATCCGGCGCTCGACCCCGGCCATGGGGGATGCGACCCAGTCCAGCCGCGCCGAGTGGACCGCGGCGCGGCGGGTGAAATCGGCGTTCAACTCCATTTCGGCAGGTCCATGCCCCAGGTCTCCCGTCCGCGAACGCGCTTTGTCCCGGATCGGATCATATCATACCAGGGGCCCGAAAGATTGTTCCATGGCACGCCCTCTCCTCGTCATGGCCCAACTCGATCGGGCCACCGTGCGTTCGCAAGCGTATCGCATCGGAGAGGTGATAGTCCCCTTCAGGGAAGCCTGTTTCCGTCCTGTAGCCAACCGTAATTGCGTCATCGCGAGGTGAGGTGGGGAGCAACGCGAGGCGAGCGGGCAATCCGTAGGATAACGAACTCGATTCGGCCGTAACAATTGGCGAGCGGAGCCTGCGCCTGCGATGGCGGGGGATGGAATGGCGAAGCCCAGACCCGAGACAAACGGGAAGCCTCCGGCACTGACAGGACGGGTGACAAAGCGATCGGCTGGAATTGCGCGGTGCTTGGAGACGGAGAGCCCGGGAGGTGCGTGAAGCGAAGAGACCCGTGCGACCAATCGCAAGGAGGGAAAGTGGAAGACCGCACAGGCCGGAAGCCTCCCCCGCGCACGGGAGTCGGAGCCCTCATAGTAGCGATCCGGACGACTGCCGCCGGCACTCGCCGGGAGAAGCCGGGTAATGCCGGGGGAGCGAAGGGGGGCAGGAAGGTGGAGACGCGATGACTGGATCGAAGGGACAAACACCGGTGACAATTCTGGGGGCAACCTTGGGTAAAAGAACCGGAGAGGCGAGGCACGGACAGCCACGATCCGAACCCGTTGTCTGGACGGCGCGGATGCTGGCGGCCCTGGAACAAGGGGTCAAAGCATGCCCTTGGGCCGGCGAAGCCGGACCCGAGGGGCGGCAG
>JAYWAX010000308.1:0-14930 GCA_043782125.1 Acetobacteraceae bacterium
CGATAGGGGTAGGGAAGGCTGTTACCCCTCCCCTCCCTCCGAACCGTGCTGGCGGTTCTCCCGCACACGGCTCTCCAGTCGCTGGTTTCCTCATCGGGAGTGTCTCGCGCCGGCATGGGCTGTTTGCAGGGTGAACAGACCCATGTTCGCGAAGAAGGCATTTGGCCACCGTATATGATCGGCCACGCACCGGCCGCGGCCTGGACGCTTTTCCTGCTTGCGCAGGATGGCGCGCAGACGCCGCCGGGCCATGCCGTCCAGTATTCGGAACAAACGCGGTCTGGCATGTTTAAAATACTCAAACCACCCCCGTAACATCGGGTTGATATCGGCGACGATCCGCTCAAGGCTGTCGCCCCGGCTCCTGATCGTCCTCGCTCTCAGCTTGTCCTTAAACGCTGTCAGACTTTTGGCGCGTACGAAGCGCATGCCCGCCTCGAACCGGTAGCCCAGGAAGTCGAACCCCTGGCCGGGTTGCTGGCAGTCACCCACTTTCGTCTTGTCCGGGTGCAAAATCAGGCCGTTCGCGGTCACCCACGCCGATACCTCGCGCAGGGCCGCCTGGGCCTCATCCGCCGTCGCACACAGGATCACGAAGTCATCGGCGTAACGCACCATCCGGTAGCCGCTTTGTTCCATGAGAAGGTCAAGCGGGTGCAGATAGAGGTTCGCCAGCAATGGAGATAACACGGCCCCTTGCGGGGTTCCCGCGTCCGGCTGCCAGCGTGCCGTTTCGGTCATGATATCCTGATGCAGGAAGCTTTCGATCAGGGAGAGCACACGGCCATCGCTGATCGATCCTTCCACCAGCGCCATCAGACGGCCGTGCGGGATCGTATCGAAATACCCTTTCAGGTCCGCGTCCACCACATGGGTGTAGCCTTCCTTCAGAAGCCGATCGACTTCCCGCAAAGCGTCTTTACAGCCCCGCCCCGGTCGGAAGCCGTAGCTCCCCTCCCGGAACTGGGCTTCGAAGATTGGCTCAATCGCCATCTTCAGCGCCGCCTGAACGATACGGTCTCTCACCGACGGTATCCCCAACGGGCGGGTCTTGCCGTCCGCCTTGGGGATTTCCACCCGTTTGACCGGGCTCGGCTGGTAGGTCCCCGCCTTCAACTCCGTGTGAAGTTCCAGAAGATACCGTTCCGATTGGTAACCAAACCGTTCGACGCTTTGGCCATCCACGCCCGCCGCCCCCTTGTTCCGCGCGACACGCTGCCACGCGATATCCAGGGTGGAAGGCCGGACGACCTTGTCTATCAAACTAAACCATTTGCCGCCTTTGACGCCGTTACCCAGCGCCGACACCATGCGGTCCGTCCAGATCGAAGCTTCCGCCCACCACAGTTCGCGGCGTTCGCCGCTAGTGGCGTCTCTCCCTTGCTTAGCCTCAGGGGCACTGCCGGGGTTCTCTTGCTTCATGTCCAAACCTCTCGCATCCAGCTTCCTGCCTCCCTTCCCTCGGAACGGTTTTGCTGCCCGTCCCTCTCCACCGCTCGAAACGGCCTCGGTATTATGAAGGCTCTGACTCCTGACGGTCTCACCCTGGCCGTCAGGTCTCTCCGCTTAAGCCGCCTTGCCTTTCCCACATTCCGTCCTCAACCACGTGATCCGTCCAATGGCCGCTTTGTCAGTCGCCTCAGCGCCACCGGTTATTCCAGGCTTCGCCATGAATGAGCAGGCTCGCCACGTAATCCCGCCGAAACAGGTTCGTCATCCTACGGACTAAGGGTTCACCTCCGGTTGCTCCCCACATCACCTCGCGATGACGCGGTTTCCTTCGATTACCGGGTTGCGACCAACCCGGACGCGGACTTTCACCGCGCTGACAAAGCGTCCTCACGGACGCACTCATCCTCGGCGAAGGCCGAGGACCCACGCCTTCCGCCAGCAAATACAAAGGCGTGGGTGGTCCGCCCACGCGGACCATGACACGAAGGGTTGGCAACCGCGGATCGTTATTTCCGGCCGCGGGTGCAAGGCCTCTGCGTGAAAGCACAACTTTGGTTCGCACCCCCCCAGGGTTTCGGCCGGGACAGGATTGCGGCAGTGTGGCGCGATGCACTTCGACCTCAGACTCTGGCGCCTCACCGCGGGTCTTCGCGACCGGATCGGGTGGGCCGTACTCTTGGGCCTTGCCTCGCTCGGTGTCGGCATCGCCCGGTTCGCGTTTCTCGGACGGTTTCTGGCCGGCGTGTTTCGCGGCGAGGCCTGGCCGGTCTTGTGGCCATCTCTGGCGCTCGCGGCGGGCGCGATCCTGCTTCGATCCGGCCTGGACCACGCACGCACCATGGTGGCGCATCGCACCGCCGCGCGAGTCCAGGAAGTTCTCCGCGCCCGCCTGTTCGACAAAATCGTCGCTTTGGGTCCTGCCTGGTTCGGCGCCGAGCGGACCGGCGGCGTCATGCTGTCCATGGTCGATGGCGTCGAGCAACTGCAAACCTTCTTTGGCCAGTACCTGCCCCAGGTCGCGATTGCCCTGTGCGCACCGCTGGCGATCTTCGCCTTCATCGCCTGGTGGGACCTTCCGGTCGCCGCCGTGATGCTGGCCGCAGCATTGTTCACCTTGATCCTGCCCGCCGCCGTCCATCGCAAGACCAGCCGCGCCTCCCGCGCCCGGCAGACCGCGTTCAAATCCTTCGGCGAAGAATTCCTCGACGCGGTCCAGGGCCTGCCCACGCTAAAGGCCTTCGGCCAAAGCAAAGCGCATGGCGCCATGCTCGCCACCAAGGCGCGCGCCCTCTCCGACGCGACCTTCTGGGTGCTGGCTCTGAACGTTCTGACCCGCGGCATCACCGATCTCGGCACCGCACTGGGCGCCGCGGCGGCTTTGGCTCTGGGCGCCTGGCGAGTCAGCCACGGACAGATGAATTTCGAGGCGCTGCTGATCGTTTTGATGGCCGGCACCGAAATTTTTCGTCCCTTGCGCGATCTTCGGGCCGTGCTGCATCAAGGGTTGAACGCCCAGTCCGCGGCCACCGGGATCGGGGCGCTGCTGGACGCGCGGGTGACCGCGCCATCCGTGCCCGCGCGCCCCGCGCCGGCCGCCGGCCTGACGCCGGCGATCGTCTTCGACAATGTCTGCTTCGCATACGCCGGTGGCCGTAAACCCGCCCATAATAACCTGTCCTTTACGATTGAGGCGGGCGAACGGGTCGGGATCGTGGGGCCCAGTGGCTCGGGCAAATCCTCCATCGTGCGGCTGCTGTCGCGGCTGCACGATCCGCAATCGGGCGCGGTGAGACTTGGCGGACAGGATTTTCGAAATCTCGATCCCGACGCGGTGCGGCGCATGATCGCCGTGGTGTCGCAGGACACCTGGCTGTTCCACGGCTCGGTCGAGGACAATTTGCGTCTGGGCTGTCCCGATGCCAGCGCGGCGGACCTTATTGTCGCGGCGCGGGCCGCCAACGCGCATGAATTCATTCTGGGATTGCCGGAGGGATACCGCACCCAGATCGGCGAACGCGGCGCGCAACTGTCTGGCGGTCAGCGCCAACGCCTGGCCATCGCGCGGGCTTTGCTGCGGGATGCGCCGATTCTGATCCTGGACGAGGCGCTGTCGGCCGTCGATGCCGAAAACGAGGCGATCATTCAGCAGGCGCTGGACCGGCTGATGACGGGCCGGACCACGCTTATTTTGGCACATCGCCTGTCCAGCGTGATCGGCGCCGACCGCATTCTGGTTCTGGACGACGGCGCTGTGGTGCAGTCCGGCACCCACGCGGCGCTGATCGCGCAAGAGGGACCATACCGGCAGTTGATGGGACCGCAGATGGCGGAAGCGCGGGACAGCGAACGGGTGCTCGCCGCGCCCGTAAACCGGACGGCGACGGAAGAAACTTCTGGCGAGGCGGTGGTGACGAGCATCGCGGCCGACGCAGCCCAGGTCGGGTGGCCGGAGACGATCCGGACGCTTCTTAACGTGGTGCGTCCGTATAAGGGTCAGATGGGCGTCGTCATGGTCTGCGGTATTTTGCGGGTCATCGCGTTCATCGGTGTGGGTGTGTTGGGCGCGCTGCTTCTGGGTGCCGTGCGCAATGGGACGCCCACCTCGGGTCTGGTCACCGCGTTGCTGATCGTGGCGCCGCTCGCGGGCGTGCTGCATTGGCTCGAATCCTGGATCGCACATGCGATGGCCTATGCGCTGCTGGCGGAGATGCGGATCGACTTATTTCGAAAGCTCGACGCGTTGGCGCCCGCCTATTTATTGCGGCGGCGGTCCGGAGACCTGGTCGCACTGGCGACCCAGGACGTTGAGACCGTGGAATATTTCTTCGCCCACACCATCGCCCCCGCCATCGTGGCGTTCCTGGTGCCCGCCGCGGTGACCGTTGCCTTGCTCGCGATCGCGTGGCCGCTGGCTTTCGCACTGGCGCCCTTCCTGTTTTACGCGGCCGCCTCCCCCATGCGGGGACGCCAGCGCATCGACGGGTTGGGCTCCGCCGCCCGCGGCGCTTTGGGCGGGCTGAGCGCTTACGTGTCCGAAACCATCCAGGGCATGGGTGAGCTGGTGGCGTTCAATGCGGCGGGACGGCGCCGCGATGGCTTCATGGTGGCGGTGCGCCAATATCAGGCGACCCGCCTGACCCTGCTCGCCGACCTGAGTTTTCAAACCAGCGCCCTCGAAATCGCAACCGGACTGGGCGGTCTGGCCGTGGCGGCCGGCGGCGCGGTTTTGGTGCGCGATGGCATGATTTCGGCGGCGATGCTGCCTCTGCTGGTGTTGATTTCGGTGGCGGCGTTCCTGCCGGTGTCGGAGATCGCCCAGGTGGGGCGGCAGTTGGCGGATACGATCGCTTCGACGCGCAGATTGCATGTGGTGCATGCCGAACCGGAGGCGATCCGCGATGGCACGCGAGAACCGGAGGCGCGCGCGGGCGGGTCGGCCGTCGTGTTCCAGGATGTGACTTTCGTTTATCCGGGCCGGTCGCGGCCTGCTTTGTCCGAGGTATCGTTCGAGATTCCCGCCGGGGCGACGGTGGCGCTGGTCGGTCCCTCTGGCGCGGGGAAGACGACGATCGCCAATCTTTTGCTCCGGTTCTGGGACCCGCAATCGGGCCGGATTTTGTTGGATGGGGTGGTGCCGTCGGAGCTGACTCTGGACGGGCTGCGCGGGCGGATCGCACTGGTGGCGCAGGATACGTATCTGTTCAACGACACATTGGAAGCGAATGTCCGGCTCGCGAGGCCCGATGCGACGCAGGAACAAGTGGCGCTGGCCTTGTCCCGGGCGGCCTTGGCGGAGTTTGTTGCGGGCCTGCCGGATGGGCTCGCCACGAAGGTGGGGGAGCGCGGCGTGCAACTGTCCGGCGGTCAGCGGCAACGGATCGCGATCGCGCGGGCCTTCCTGAAGGACGCGCCATTGCTGGTGCTGGACGAGGCGACCTCGCATCTGGACACGATCAGCGAGCAGGCGGTGCGGTCGGCGCTGGACCGGTTGATGGTGGACCGGACGACGATCGTGGTGGCGCATCGTTTGTCGACAATCCGGGCGGCGGATTTGATTCTTGTCCTGGATGGCGGGCGGTTGGTTGAGTCGGGGACGCATGCGGCGTTGATGGCGCAGGGTGGGGCTTACGCTCGGCTGGTCGATCGGCAGTTGGCGTCGGTGGGGTGAGGGCCAACGATCTTTCGGTGCGATAGATATCGGGTGGGCATATACGCCCACGACCGTCGGCCGCCCCATGTCCCTGTCTTCGAACGCGGGTGCGAAGCGGTATGACCGATTGCCGTCTCCGGCACGCCATCGGTGTGACGGGAAAACCTTGGGTTCATACCAACCGGCGGAACGCTTGACTCTCGGCATGGCCTCTCCACCACGTCATGGTTCGGCTCGACCGGACCATCGGGAGCGGCACGGCGATCGGACGGGAGGCGCTTTCCGTGGTTTATCGTGGCCACTCTCGCGATGGTGTACCGCTCCCGATGGCCCGCTCGGGGGCGTGCCATGACGCGGAGAGGACCGCGCGATGGGTCAAACGTTCTGCGGGTTGGTATCAGTCGCGCGGACATCGAGATCGCTTTTCCCATGCCCTACAGAAGCTGGAGCGCGCGAAGCCCGCCGGTATCGTGGAGATCGAAATCAGCCCCTCGGGTCTCGGTTTGCATTTTCGGCGTAACGACATGGATTTGTATCTGCCCGCGTTACCGGAAGGTGTGTTCGGCTCGCGTAAATGGATGGCCGCCCGGACCGCCGCGGCGGCGGAAACGCCGCGGCCAGAGGCGAAGGAAGCGATCCGGTAGAGTCGAGGATGGCGTTCCGCTGTCTCCAGACGTTCAAGTGCCACGACATCCCGGGTACTACTGCGTCCCGTCGCGTTCGGTGGTCAGTTCGCGCGTGAGTTCAGCGCGGCAGGCCGCTTCCAAAGGTGTCAGGTGGTCCTGAACGATTTCCCACAGGAGCGGCGGGGAAACCTGCCGGTACTCGTGCCGGAGTACGTTGCCGACGCCCGCGATCTTCCGCCAGGGAATGGAGGGATATCGGGCTTTCATGGGCTCGGGCAAATGGCGGCTGGCTTCGGACAGGATTTCGAGGCCGCGCTGAACGATCCATTGCTGTTCCCAGTCGCTCTTGAAGGCCTCAAGCGGCGTGCCCCCGGCCTTTTCGCGAATGTGGTCAATCGCCTCGACGATGTTGGTCAGCCAGGGGACGACGGAGGACGGCATCAGAAGACGCGGAGCGCGCTGGCCTCAATGCGAGGCCGGAGAACCTTGTGGATGCTGTCGCGTGTCATGACATCTGCCGTCCGGCCGAGAATGCGCGACGCGTGTTCCTGCACGTCCATCAGGTCGAATAGCCCGAATTCGCCTTCCCGATAGTCGAAGAACAGGTCGATGTCAGAGTCCGGCCGGGCCTCGCCGCGCGCGGTGGAACCGAACAGATACAGATGCTCGACGCCGAGTTTCCTCAACTCGGCCTCGTGTTCCCGGAGCCGGGACATGGCCTGATCGCGTTCCATGGACGGCATTGTAGCCGAATGAGGATGACGATGCAGCAGACTTCTTTGTGGACAGCAAACCACAGCGAGCGTTTGGCCTGACCCTGACAAGCGGATGGCAAGGCTGCGGCCAACCACGAAAGAAGCGGTCCAATAGATTCAACGGTCACCCCGCCTTTAACCGCCGCATCAGCTCCGCCCATTGGTCCAGTTTCGGCAGCGTATCCTCTGCCCCCGCCGATGGCAGGCTGACCACCACTCGCGCCACACCGGCATCCCGGTAATATCGGAGCTTGTCGATATCCTGGGGAATCCCAAACAGCGTCACCGGGATCGACGCCGGATCGCGACCGGCATCCCGCGCCATTTTGAAAAACTCCGGCAGAAACTGCCCGACATCGCCGTATTGCGGGCGCGATCCATGCGGGACCCACCCATCGCCATACGCGATGGCGCGGCGGGCGCCATAAGGAAACGCCCCGCCGACAATCACCGGCGGGTGCGGTTTCTGTGTCGGCTTCGGCCAGGCGTTCATCGGGCCGAAATCGACGAGCGAGCCATGGTATTCGGCAGTTTCCTGGGTCCAGATGGCTTTCATCGCCTCGACGCGTTCGCGGACCAGTTTCCAGCGGCCCTTGAAATCGGTGGTGCCGTGATCCGCCATTTCCTCGGCGTTCCAGCCGCCGCCGATCCCGAACAGGAAGCGGCCTTTCGAGACATGGTCCAATGATGCCACCAGCTTGGCCGTCTGGATCGGGTCGCGCTGCACCACAAGGCAGACGCCGGTGCCCAGCTTGATGGTTTTCGTCGTCGCCGCCGCGAAGGACAGCGACACGAAGGGGTCCATGCACTCGGCGTAACGGCGCGGCAGTTCGCCGCCCTGCGGGTAAGCCGAATCACGGGACACCGGGACGTGCGAATGCTCGGGCGCCCAGACGGAGTCGAAACCCCGTTCTTCAAGCGCGCGGGCGAATTCCCCGGCATCCATTGCGTAATCGGTGAAAAACATCGCCGCGCCGAATTCCATGACCGGTCCTCCCCAAAATATCCCGAGGCATCATAGCGCGGCCCAGAGGCGAACGGAAAACCCCGGTTACCGGACGATGGACCCGGCCGTCCCCTGGGTATTGGCGGCAAGCGGAATGCGTTCGCACAGCGACGACGTCTGACCAGGGAGTCTCACCGCGGCGCAAAGTTGGGCCATCGACGTGGCGCCGGACATGGCCTGCGCGGCCAAGGGGATCGCGGCGACGCAGCCAGTTTGGCTCAACAGCAAAGGGACGGCCGCCAGCAGGGGGAGGTGTTTGAAGCGGATCATGGGTTGGAGTCCTGTACGCGAGGGAAATCTCTGCGCTGGCGGATTTTCCCCAGTACTGGTCCGGCTCGGTTTGCCGCATCGGCAGACTGCGCCCGCAGACGTTAAGAAAAGGTAAACGCCGGGAGACTCATTCCACCCGGAGCGCGACACCGATTTCCGCCGCGCCTGCCGGATCCTCCTGCACCGCCAGCCGCCAACCCGCCAGCCATGCGAAACGCCGCAACAGCGCGGTCCGGCGGGCGGCGGGGAGTTTGTGTTCCGGTGCCTCGCGGATCAGATCGGCGCTCCGGCCGGCGACAACGATCAAACCGGCGTCGTCCGGCAGGACATCCACCGGGAAATCGATGTCCACCGCGAAAAACAAGCAATCGCAATACGCGCGATAATCGCGCCATTTCCGGTCGGTCTGGAAATCGCGCAGACCGGACTTTACTTCGATACAGACAAAACCCCCATCGCCGCGCAACGCCAGAATATCGGCGCGACGCCCGTTGGGCAGTGCCACCTCGTGTAACGGCGCCCAGTTCAGGCGCAGACACAACAGCACCGCCGCGCGCCTTATCGCCAGCGCACGCGCGGGGAAACCGGGCGCCTCCATCAGGCCAGCAGGGCGTCGACCGCCTTGGCCAGCGTCACGTCTTTGTCTGTCAGGCCGCCCGCGTCGTGCGTGGAGAGGGTTACCTCGACGGTGTTCCAGACATTCGACCAGTTCGGATGATGATCCATCCGCTCCGCCAGCAAAGCGACGCGGGTCATGAAACCCCACGCCTCGTTGAAATCGCGGAAGCGGAAGGCCCGGTGAATGGATTTGCCGTCCGTGCCCAGGGTCCATTGGGTCAGGGTGGCGATTTCGGCGGCGGTCGGTATTTTCGGCATGACGCGTCTCCTGGCTTGACCCGGCGCGCGGGCACCGGCACCGGATAACAGCATGAGCGACCTGTGCAATCCCATCCCCGGCTTCGGCCTGCCACCCTCCCTCGACGACATCGCGCGCATGGCGGAGCGTGCCATGACGACCATCCCACCCGGCCTCGCCCATCACGTCCACAACATCGCCATCGCCGTCCACGACCGCGCGGACCCAGATACGCTCGACGCACTGGGCATCGAGTCAGTCTGGGAGCTGACCGGCCTGTACCACGGCACGCCATTGACCGAACGCAGCGTGATGGACGTGGCGCGGCAGCCGGAGATGATTTTTCTGTACCGCGAACCGATCCTGCTGGAATGGATCGAAACCGGCGAGGACCTTTATCGCCTGGTGCGCAGCGTCGTGATCCACGAAGTCGCGCATCATTTCGGCTTTAGCGATGCCGATATCGCGGCGATCGAACAGGGCCTGGAACAGGATTAACCCAAAGCGGCCGCGACGCCGCCGGTCGATGGGTTTCAGGAACGATATTCCGCCAAAAATTCACCGCCGGTTAAGCTTTTCCCGTCAGGTTTGCCGCAACGCCATCCGCGACACTCCGAGGAAAAAATGGACCTTCCCCCGCCCCTGCTCCTGCCACGCCTGACCCCGGCAGACCCCACGATCGTCAAAAATTACTTCCTGCCCGTCTTCTGGGGCGCGGCCGATCCGGACCGGCTGGTCACCCTGATGCGGGAGGTCTCGGAAAACGTTCAGCCTGGCTTCCATTTCGCGGATAATTTTTTCACCTGGGGACGCAACAACTCGATGTTCGAGGATGGCGCGTTGGTCGAGGCGTGGTCGGCCAATGCCAGCACCGAGGCGGACAAGGCGATCGTTTGGCGCCGCTATGTGCTGGCCTGCGCCGCCTTTCACGCGGTGCATCTGGATGGCGATTTTGTCGAATGCGGATGCTACCGGGGCACCGGCATCAAAACTGTCGTCGATTATCTCGGGGGAACCGCGTTTCCGCGGAATTTCTGGGGCTACGATCTGTTCGATCACAGTCCGGGCATGGAGCATCACGCGATGCTGGAGCACGGTCCAGGATTGGTGGACGAGGTGCGGTTGAAGTTCGCCGCTTATCCGCAGGTGCGGATCGTCCAGGGCGAGATCCCTGGCTCTCTGTCCGAGTCACCGGACCGGATCGCCTATCTGCATATCGATCTCAACCAGGCCCCTGCGGAAATCGCGGCGTTGGAGGTGCTGTTCGACCGGATCGTTCCGGGCGGTATCGTGATCCTCGACGATTACGAATGGGCGATGGCCTATCGCCGTCAGAAATTATTGGAGGACCCGTGGTTCGAGGCCCGCAGTTACCGGGTCATGCCGCTGCCGACGGGCCAGGGGCTGGTGATCAAGCGATAGCGCTCAGACGCGTGTTTGGCGCCCGCGCCACGCTTCCTCCACCAGGCAGAGGATCTCGAACAACACCGACGCGCCGTTGAACGCCGTGATTGTGCCGGGATCGAAGGGGGGCGCGACTTCCACCAGATCGCCGCCGATGAAATCGATCCCGCGCAGGGCGCGCAGCAGGCGCAGCGCCTCCCGCGTCGTGATCCCGCCGGCTTCGGGGGTGCCGGTGCCGGGTGCCTCCGCCGGGTCGAGGCTGTCGATGTCGAAGGTCAGATAGGTTGGTCCGCCACCGGCGATCCGATGGGCTTCGGCGGCGGCAAAAGCCCAGCCCCGGTCGGTGAATTCGTCCATGCCGAGGACGCGCATGCCGGAGGTATCCGAGAACCGCCACATCTCCGGATCGTTCGTTGTCCCACGGATACCGATCTGGATGACGCGGCGGGGATCGATCAACCCTTCCTCTACCGCGCGCCGGAACGGAGCGCCGTGGTGGAAGCGCGATCCCAGGTAATCGTCGCCGGTGTCGCAATGGGCATCGATGTGAACCATGCCGACCGGCCGGTGGGATGCGATGCCGCGCAGAATCGGCAGACTGATCGAATGGTCGCCGCCAACCGACACCGGGATCGCTCCAGCGGCATGAACCTCGCGGTAATAGGCCGCGATTTCGTCCAAGGCGCCGCTCAGTTCGTAGGGAAACTCCAGCCAGCAATCGCCGAGATCGCGGACGCGGGCGGCGGCGAAGGGCGCGATGCCGGTGGCGGCGTTGATCCGGCGCAGCAGCGTCGATTGGTCCCGCACGGCGCGCGGGCCGTGACGCGCGCCAGAACGGTGGGTGACGCCGCCGTCGAAGGGAACGCCGATCAAAGCGATGTCGGCGTCCCGCGGGTGGCTCGCGATCGGTGTGCGGAAAAAACTCGCGATTCCCGTATGCCGCGGTTGCGCCTGCGGGTCGGCCAGGTCGAAATAGCGGGTGGGACGCTTTGTCATACGGGCGGTCCTTTTCGCGTCGCGGGGCGGAAGCGGCGGATCGCCAGCATGGCAAGGTTCGGGTGGCGATAACAGCGGGCGAGGGCCGCACGGGCCTTAGGCAGCGCGCAAATATTAACGCTTCAGGCACATGCCCCCGTTCGTCATGGTTCGGCTTGACCGGACCATCCGTCGCGGTACCGTGCTGCGCCCGATGGTCCGGTCAGGCCGAACCACGACGAGGTTCTTAAAACGATACGACCAGGTAATATTTGCGCGGCGCCTTAATCGAGGACGCCACGGACGCGCAGAGCGGCGATCACCTGGTCCGCCAAAGCCTCAGGCAAGGCATCCAGGGTGCGCAAGCGAATTTCGGGCGCGAGCGGTTCCTCGTAGGGCGCGGAAACCCCGGTGAAATTCTGAATCTGGCCCGCATAGGCTTTCCGATACAGGCCTTTCGGATCGCGGCGGGAACATTCCTCGACCGGCGTATCGACGAAGATTTCCAAAAATTCGCCGTCCTCGACGCAGTCGCGGGCCAGCATCCGTTCGTTTCGGTAAGGAGATATAAACGACACCAAGACGATCAGCCCAGCCTCGACGAAAAGTTTTGCGACCTCCGCGATCCGGCGAATATTCTCGACGCGATCGGCTTCGGAAAACCCCAGATCGCGGTTCAGCCCGTGCCGGACATTGTCGCCGTCCAGGGTCATCGAGTGCCGGCCGAGGGCGAGAAGTTGCTTTTCAACCAGGTTGGCGATTGTCGACTTGCCCGCGCCGGACAGGCCGGTGAACCAAAGCACGGCGGGTTTTTGATGTTTTAAAGCGCCGCGAGCCGCTTTATCGACGTCCAGCCGATGCCACTGCACGTTGGTCCGGCCCGAGCGGACCTCCGCGATCATCCCGGCGCCAACTGTATTTTGCGTCAGCCGATCCACCAGAATGAACCCGCCCAGATCGCGACTTTCCGAATATGGCGCGCACGCCACGGGATGGGACAGGGAAATCGCGACGCGGCCGATTTCGTTCAGGCCGAGTTCGCGGACACCGATTTCCTGTAATGTCTCGACATCCAGACGGTTGACGATGTCGGTGATGGTGCCGACGACGGATTTGGTTCCCAGCATGAACCGATAGGCGCGCCCCCGGAACAACGGCGTTTCGTCCATCCACACAACCCAGGCATTCACCTGATCCGCCTGCGCGGGCAATGGCTCGGCCGCCAGCACATCGCCGCGCGAAACGTCGATTTCGCGGTCGAGCACCAGCGTGACCGGCTGGCCCGCGTGCGCAGAGCCCATATCGCCGTCCATGGTGACGATCCGCGCGACCTTCGCCTCGGTCCGCGACACCGCGTTGGTCAGCGTGTCGCCCACCCGGATCGTTCCGGTCGCGATGGTTCCGGCGTAACCACGAAACGATTGATCGGGACGATTGACGTATTGGACGGGGAAGCGCGCGGGCTGGCCATCCGCGCGTGTCGGCGGCTCGGCTTTTTCCAGCACGGCCAACAATGAATCACCCGTGTACCAGGGCATCCGCGTGCTGAGTCCCGTCACGTTGTCGCCATCGCGGGCGCAGATCGGGATCGCGGTGACTGTCAGTTGGCCAAGACGGGCGCGCAGCGCTTCGAACGCAGCCACAATGCCGTCGAACACCGCCCGGTCGAACCCAACCAGGTCCATCTTGTTCACCGCCAGAACGACCGACTTTATCCCGAGCAGCGCGACGATCGCCGCGTGCCTCCGCGTCTGATCCAACAACCCCAGTCGCGCGTCCACAAGCAATATCGCGACATCCGAGTTCGACGCGCCCGTCGCCATGTTGCGGGTGTATTGTTGATGCCCAGGGGTATCGGCAAGAATGAATCGCCGCCGCGGGGTTTCGAAAAACCGGTAGGCGACGTCGATCGTAACGCCCTGCTCTCGTTCCGCCTCCAAACCATCCACCAGCAAAGCGTAATCGATCGCGCCGCCGGTCGTGCCGAACCGCAGGGAATCACGCGCCAGCGCCGCCATCGTGTCGTCCGGGATCGACCCGCATTCGAACAACAACCGCCCGATCAAGGTCGATTTGCCATCGTCGACGCTGCCGCAGGTCAGAACGCGCAGAAGAGAGTCCGGCATCAGAAATACCCCTCGCGCTTCTTCCGCTCCATCGAAGCGCCCTGTTCCTGGTCTATCAACCGGCCCGCGCGTTCGGAAATCCGTGTCGTTTTCATTTCCTCGACAATTTCATCGACCGTCGCCGCGGCCGAGTCCACCGCCGCCGACAGCGGATAACAGCCGAGGGAACGAAACCGCACGAGCCGGGACACCGGCGTTTCGCCCGGTTCCAGCCGCATGCGCGCATCGTCCACGACAATGATCTGGCCGTCGCGCATCACCGTCGGCCGCTGCGCGGCGAAATACAGCGGCACCACGTCGATTCCCTGTGTCTGAATGTAAGTCCAGACATCCAGTTCGGTCCAGTTCGACAACGGAAACACGCGCAACGTCTCACCTGGTGCGAGGTTGCCGTTATACAAATGCCAAAGTTCCGGACGCTGCCGCTTCGGCTCCCAGGTATGGCCGGGACCCCTGACCGAAAAAATCCGTTCTTTCGCGCGCGACCGTTCCTCGTCCCGCCGCGCGCCGCCAATGGCGAGGTCGTACTTGCCCGCTGTCAGCGCCTGCTTCAACGCGTCGGTCTTCATGATTTGCGTGTAAGCGCCGCCATGATCGAAAGGATTGATGTTGTTCGCCACCCCCTCGGGATTGGTGTGCGACCGCAGATCCAGACCGAGCCGTGCCACCGTCGCATCGCGGAACGAAATCATCTCCCGGAACTTCCATGTCGTGTCGATGTGCAGAAATGGAAACGGCGGGCGCGCGGGATAAAACGCCTTGCGCGCCAGATGCAGCAGAGCCGATGAATCCTTGCCGATCGAATACAACAACACAGGCCTGGCTGCCTGCGCCGCGGCCTCCCGCAAAATATAAATGCTTTCGGCTTCCAATTCGTCCAAATGCTGCGGGCGAGAGGTCATCTTACAATCCCGTCGTTCAACAAACACTCAATGCCATCGAAAGATTACCAAACGCTTTCCATCGGACGCGAGAGCATGGTGGCCCGAACCTGGGGTCCGAGACGTGGACGCGTTGGGGCGTTGCCCCAAACCCTACGAGGGCGCTGCCCTTCGAACCCGCCAACGCAGGGCCTTGGATACCATTTATTGGAGGATGAATGAGGGAGGGCCTACTCGGAGGTTGAAACGTCTCGGATGGCCCTCCCTCATTCATCCTCCAACGAATCGCGGTCCAGGGACCGTGTCCCGGGTGGGGTCGAGGGGCAAAGCCCTCGCGGGGTCTGGGGCAGCGCCCCAACGCCTCCACCGCCCGACGCCAAATTCGGGCCACTACGCTCTCACACCCGGCGGACAACGTATGTCTTTTCG